>NZ_NOIW01000175.1:0-6339 GCF_002708645.1 Sphingobium sp. IP1 | reverse complement strand
GGCAATGACATTGCCGTCCTTATCACGGGTGACGGCGGCAATGTCCGCCTCGAACCGCAGCGAAACTTCGGCGATACGGCCATTGACGCTGGCATCGACGATCTGCGCCTTCTCGATCCGCACCAGGCGATTGTCGAGCACGTGGCCCTCGGCTTCGCGCGCCGCGATCGCTTCCTCGAAGGAGCCGAGCACTTCGGCGTCGCACAGCCAGGCGAGTTCGTCGCGATCACCGCGCCAGAAGGCTTCCAGCACCATCTTATAGGCGCTCTTGGCGCCTTCGACGAATTGCGGCACGTCAAAGCTGCGATCGGCACTGATCAGCGCGCGCACGCCTGCTTCGCCCGTCGGGGTAATGAGCCCTTCGGCCAGACGAACCGAATCGCCCGTCGCTTCCGGCATCGGGCGGGGCTGCAACCCGCCTACCTTGGCGCGTTCCTCCGCCGGACGCAGCGCAGGCTCCTGCTCATGGCCCGTCCGCTTTCCAAGAACGGAATAGAGCCGCAGTGCCAGGAAGCCGGCAATCATGGCGAGGATGACGATCACGTACACGGAGGCAAATACCCTTTGTTCGGGATGATGTTCCATCAACATAGGCATGTTTGCACGATACTTCAAATATCGGCTTGCCCTGTAATGCGCAGCAATTGGCCGACGCTGCTTCCTGTCGGGTGGCATTGCCCTGATCTTTCGCCACTGCTAAGCGCGCGGATCGATATCGCGGGCCGTTCCGGCCCTTCGAGCAACGAACGATCAGCAAGGATTTGAGGACAATGGCCGACGAAGCCGACACCATCCAGACCAACGTGACCGGCAATGGCGCCGACACCGCGCCGCAGATCGCGCTGATCAGCCAATATGTGAAGGATCTGTCGTTCGAAAATCCGAACGCCCCGGCCGTCTATCAGTGGCAGGACCAGCCCCAGATCGACGTCCAGTTCAACATCGGCGCTGACCGCGTCGGTGACGAAGTGCTGGAAATCGCGCTGAAGATCGAAGTGAAGGCCGTCGCGCCGCAGGGCACCGCCTTTGCCGTCGAACTGGTCTATGCCGCGCTGTTCGGCATGCGCAACGTGCCCGAGGACCAGATCCAGCCCTTCATGCTGGCCGAAGCGCCGCGCCTCGTCTTCCCCTTCGCCCGCCGCGTGCTCGCCGATGCGATCCGCGACGGCGGCTTCCCGCCGCTGCTGCTCGACCCGATCGACTTCGGCGCGCTCTACCTGCAGCAGGCTGAACAGATGCAGGCGACCGCAGGCGAACCGGCCGGCCACGCCTGATCGCTTTATGCTTCTGATGTCCGTTCGGGCTGAGCCTGTCGAAGCCCGAACGGCATGGAGGGCCGCCGCATGAAATTGGTGAAGGCCCTTGGCTCGGTCGGCGGGCTGACGCTCGCCAGCCGGGTGCTGGCGCTGGTGCGCGATTCGCTCGCCGCCCGCTATGTCGGCGCCGGCTTTGCGTCGGATGCCTTCAACGGCGTGGCCTTCCGCCTGCCCAACATGTTCCGCGCCCTCTTTGCCGAGGGCGCCTTCTCCGCCGCCTTCATCCCGCTGTTCAACAAGAAGGCGGCCGGGCCGGGCGGCATGGCCGACGGCTATCATTTTGCCGAGCGTGCGCTGGCCGTGCTGCTGCCGGTATTGATCCTGTTCACGGTCGTCCTGCTGGCGGCGGCCTGGCCGATCACCTGGGCGCTGTCCGGCGGCTTTGCGCGCCAGAATCCGACCCCGGATCAGTTCGCCTTCGCCGTCACTTTATCGCGCATCACCATTCCCTATCTGGCGTTGATCAGCCTGGCTTCGCTGCTCGGCGGCATATTGAACTCGCTCGACAAATTCTGGGTCAATGCGGCCGCGCCGATCCTGCTCAACGTCGCGATGATCGCGGGGCTGTGGTTCTTCCACGGCGCCGACGAATATGAAACCGCGCGGGTGCAGGCCATGTCGGTCACGGTCGGCGGCGCGCTGCAACTGCTCTGGCTGATCTGGGCCTGCAAGCGGGCGGGCGTCTCGATGAAATTGAAACGCCCCCGGCTCGACGCCGATGTGCGCGAACTGCTGCGCCTCATCGTCCCCGCCGCCGCCGGTGCCGGCGCGTCGCAGATCAACCTGCTGATCTCCACCGCGCTGTCGGGCTGGCTGCTCGCCTCGGGCTCTATCACCTATATCTACTATGCCGACCGGTTGAATCAGCTGCCGCTCGGCCTGATCGGCATCGGCCTGGGCACCATTCTCCTTCCCACCATCTCGCGCATGCTGTCGAAGGGCGAGGATCAGGCGGCGATGGAGACGCAGAACCGGGGCATCGAACTCGCCCTGTTCCTCACCCTGCCGGCGACCGTCGCCTTCATCACCGTGGCCGAACCGATCGTGCGCGGCCTGTTCCAATATGGCCGCTTCAGCGCGGAGGACGCGATGCGCTGCGGCTGGGCGCTCTCCGCCTTCTCGATCGGCCTGCCCAGCTATGTACTCGTGAAGGTACTGACGCCGGGCTATTATGCGCGCGGCGATACGAAGACGCCGGTACGTTATGCGATGCTGTCGATCGCCATCAATATCGTCGGCAATCTCGCGATGATTCCGACCTTGGGCCATATCGGTCCGCCGCTCGCCACCGCGCTCTCCTCCACCGTCAATGTCGCGATGCTCTATCGCACGCTGGTCGCGCGTGGCCATTTTACGGCAGACCCGCAACTGCGCCGCCGTATCCCGCGCCTCGCCATGGCGGCGGTCGTCATGGGCCTGGCGCTCTGGGCGGGCGAGGATCTGCTCGATCCGATGCTCTCGGGCCCGATGGTCGGCCGCTATATCGGGCTTGCCCTGCTTGTCGGCGCGGGCGTCGCGCTGTACGGGCTGGCATGCTTCGTCACTGGCGCCTATCGCCTATCCGACCTCAAGGCGCTGATGCGGCGGCGAGGCACCCCATAACCAACAGAATGGATTAGAGTAATGCGCGTCCTTTCCGGCATCCAGCCCACCGGCAATCTGCACCTTGGCAACTACCTTGGCGCGATCCGCAACTGGGTGAAGATGCAGGACGAGATGGATGAAGGCAGCCAGTGCTTCTTCTTCCTCGCCGACATGCACTCGATCACCATCCATGAAGGGCGCGAACAGCGCATCCGCAATGTGCGCGACATGGCCGCCGCCCTGGTCGCCTCGGGCATCGATCCGGATCGCTCGGTCCTCTTCAACCAGGCCCGCGTGCCGGCCCATGCCGAACTCGCCTGGCTCTTGAATGGCACCGCGCGGATTGGCTGGCTCAACCGCATGACCCAGTTCAAGGACAAGGCAGGCAAGGACCGCGAGGGCGCGTCGGTCGGCCTGTTCGTCTATCCGGTGCTGCAGGCGGCCGACATCCTGCTCTATCAGGCGACGCATGTCCCCGTGGGCGAGGACCAGAAGCAGCATCTGGAGCTGTCGCGTGACATCGCCACCAAGTTCAACACCGACTTCGGCGCTGACGTCTTCACTCTGCCGGCTCCGATCATCCCCAAGGAATCGGCACGCATCATGTCGCTGCGTGACGGCACGGCGAAAATGTCCAAGTCCGATCCTTCGGACATGAGCCGCATCAACCTCACCGACGAGGATGATGCGATCATGACCAAGGTGAAGAAGGCCAAGACCGATCCCGAACCGCTGCCCGAAACGGCGGAAGGCCTGGCCGGTCGTCCGGAAGCGACCAACCTCATCGGCATCTATGCGACCCTGTCGAACAGCACGCCCGATGCGGTCTGTGCCCAGTTCGCAGGCAAGGGCTTTGGCGCGTTCAAGCCGGCGCTGGGCGAGTTGCTGGTCGAAACGCTGCGGCCGATGCGCGAGCGTTTCGTGGAACTGCGCACCGACGATGCTGCGCTCGACGCGATCCTCGACAAGGGCGCGGCCAAGGCTGCTGCTGCTGCCGAACCGACCCTGCGCGCGGCCTATGACGCCATGGGCCTGATGCGCTGACTGATGCCCTGATGCCACAGGGGGCGGGGAAAGAGTCCATCCCCTGTGGCAGGCATACGGAATGGGCGCCGCCACTCCGTCCCTTCATTGACCGGACATGGCTTGCGTCCAATCGACGGGTTGGTGCGTTCAAACGATGTTCAGTTGCGTTTTGCTAGAGCAGGGCGCAAGAAGACTAACAGGCATCCGCCTGATTCAGGACGCGAAAAAATGAAAGCTTTCAGCAAGATCGGCCTTTTCGCAGCGCCCGCGCTGGCGTTGGTGGCCCTGTCCGGCTGCGCCACGTCGTTCAAGGCGGACGTCGCCCGTTTCCAGCAACTCCCCGCACCCGCAGGGCAGAGCTACACGATCGTCGCCGACGATCCCAAGCTCGCCGGTGGGCTCGAATTTTCCCATTATGCCCAGATGGTCGGGCAACGCCTGACCCAGACCGGCTATGTCGCCGCAGGCGATCCGGCCAAGGCCGACCTCATTGTGCGTGTCGCCTATGATGTCGACAATGGCCGGGAGCGTGTGCGCTCCACCGGCGGCTTCGGACCGAGCCCCTATTTCGGCGGCGGCTGGGGCTATGGCCGTTGGGGCCGTCCCTGGGGCTATGGCTTCTATGATCCCTGGCTGTTCGGCGGCGCCGGCTTCAACGACGTGTCGAGCTACACCGTCTACACCAGCGATCTCAGCATGAAGATCGATCGTGCGGCCGATAATCTGCGCCTGTTCGAGGGCAAGGCCAGCGCCCAGTCGCTGTCCAACAAGCTGACCTATCTGGTGCCCAATCTGATCGACGCGATGTTCACCAATTTCCCTGGCCAGAATGGCGAGGATGTGAAGATCACCCTGCCGCCCGAAAAGAAGGGCTGAGCAGTCAAGATACGGTCGGCTCCCAGCCAGACCAAATTGGCCCGGCGATCCCTGCGATCGCCGGGCTTTCTTTTTGCCTGCAAGCTTTTAGGCTGATCGGCAGGGGAGCGATGCCGTCATGCATCAGGGGGAATGCACATGTCGTTGACGGTCAGGATCATGATAGCGCTGGTCGCGGGGCTGGCGTGCGGCATTGCGCTATCGGAATTTGGCGACGCGCTGGATGCGCGCATCGTCGATATTGCCCAGCCGGTCGGCAAGGCCTGGCTCAACGGACTGCAGATGCCGCTCATCCCGTTGATCTTCGCGCTGCTGGTCACCGGCGTCGCATCCGCCGCCAGCACGGCGCGGACCAGCGGCACGGCGACCCGGACGCTGATCCTCTTTGCGCTGCTGCTCACGGCCTCTGCGGCTGTCGCGGCGCTGCTGGGGCCGCTACTGCTGCAACTCTGGCCAGTGCCGGCTGGCGCTGTGGGGGCGCTCGCCGGTGCCGGTCCGACGACCGAGGTGCCCGGCGTGCGCCCATCGGCCGAATGGTTGCTGGGCTTCATTCCGGCCAACCCGATCCACAGCGCGGCCGAGGGGCAGGTCGTCGCGGTCGTCCTCTTCGCCCTCGTCTTCGGTTTCGCCGTGACCCGCGTGGCGGAGGAGCGGCGCATCGCGCTGACCGGCTTTCTTGCTGCGCTGGAGGACACGCTACTGATCGTCGTCGGCTGGGTGCTGTGGCTCGCGCCGATCGGGGTGTTCGCCCTGGCACTGGTGGCCGGTAGCCGCTCTGGCCTCGCCACCGCCGGGGCGCTGCTCCACTATATCGGCTTCATCGTCCTTATCTGCCTGACCGTGACGGCGCTGGTCTATCCGCTGGTGATCCTGCTGGGCCGGATCGCGCCCGGCCGCTTTGCCCGTGCGGTCTTGCCGGCCCAGCTCATCGCCTTTTCGACCCAAAGCTCGATCGCCTCGCTGCCGGCGATGATCGCAGCGAGCGACGGCCCGCTGGCGGTGCGGGAAAGCACGCGCTCCATCGTGCTGCCGCTCGCCATCTCGCTGTTCCGCATCACCAGTCCGCCGGCCAATCTGGGCGTCGCCCTTTATGTGGCGGCGATGAACGGGGTAGCGCTCGGCCCGCTCCAGATCGCGATGGGCGTGGCGGTCGCGGCGATCGTCAGTCTAGCGGCGGTGGGCCTGCCGAGCCAGATCACCTTCTTCACCACCACCGGCCCGATCTGCCTCGCCATGGGCGTGCCCGTAGAGGCGCTGCCGCTGCTGCTCGCCGTCGAAACCGTGCCGGACATTTTCCGCACCGTCGGCAATGTCACCGCCGACATGGGCGTAACCCGCATCATCGACCGCTTGGGCGGCGGAACGGGCACCAGGGATTGATGGCGAGAGCCGACCAGAAGCGGACATGTCCCCCCTCCCGTAAACGGGAGGGGGTTAGGGGGTGGGCTGGACGTCGCCCAAGCCCACCCCGCTGCGACTAACGCGCTACGCGCCTAAGTCTCGATGCCCCTTGTATCTGTGCCTGAGGTCATGAGGA
>NZ_NOIW01000174.1:0-6646 GCF_002708645.1 Sphingobium sp. IP1 | reverse complement strand
ACAAGCGAGGATCGAGGATGCGCCGGCATCGGCAGCGGCATCGGGCGGTGGCGCCTGCTGCGCCTCTTCGGCGAAAGCGGTGGTGGAGAGAAGGAAAGAACAGAAAGTCAGATATTTGAACACATGAGCCCCCGGACGAGGGACCGCATCTCAGGGACGATATCAGTGCCCGGCCGGGCGCGACATGGTCCCCGCAATGTGCGGTCCACCTGTCGCCACGCGGGTTCACCCCCGTCCGCTCGGCACACCCTGTCCGCGCGAAGGACGACCGCGACGGGCAGGTCTCCTGGCTCGCGGGTCATCGCTGATTCATGCCGCCTTCTCAGAACCTTGCGGTTCCAATGGCATGTGGCACAAAAGCTCGCCGCTCACAGTTGCAGGGGCAGCCGGGGTCTTGAACCCCATTCCCTTTTCATCCCCGTTGCCGGGGAACCTGTCGCAGTCCGGGCGATAGGCGAGCCCGACTGGAGCGTCAATCTTCCTTGCCTGGCGGAGCACGCGGGCTAAGGGAGGTGGCCATGCGGATATTTGCGCCCATCGGCCCCGGCAAGGGGATGATCGCCCTGATGATCGCCCTGATCGGCGGCGCCACATTATGGGCGGCCACCGCGCGCCAGCCTGCCAGTGCCAGCAAACGTCCGCAACGGATCGTGTCGCTCAACCTGTGCGCCGACCAGTTGCTGGTGGCGCTGGCCGATCGCGACCAGATTGCCGGCCTGACCCATAATGCCGCCGATCGACAGATGTCGGCGGTGGCGGCCGTAACGAAGGGCCTGCCCATCCTCGACGGATCGGCCGAGCAGATTTTGGCGACCAATCCCGATCTGGTGATCGGCATGCCGGCGCGGCGCAATCCGGCGATCGCGATCCTCAAGGCCCAGCATTATCCCGCCGTCGACCTGAAAAGCGCGGACAGCTATGCCGATATCGTCGCGTCGATCCGCACGGTGGCGCAGGCGATCGGCCATGCCGACCGCGGCGAAGCGATGATCGCGCGGATGGACCGGGAACTCGCCGCCCTGCCCCGCGCACCGAAGCCGAAGGTCGCCGCCTATTATCAGCGGCGCGGTTATATGACCGGTACCGGCACGCTGGTCGACGACCTGATGACGCGGGCGGGCCTGCGCAACCTGGCCGCCGACCTTGGCAAGCCGGCGATCGCGCAGGTCAGCCTGGAGGAGATGGTCGCGGCCCGGCCCGATTATCTGATCGTCGAGAGCGCGACCGACCGGATCACCGACCAGGGCACCGAAATGCTGCACCATCCGGTGCTGCGCGACATAGCGCGCATCAGCCTGCCCCAGGCCTGGACCGTGTGCGGCGGACCGGCCTATGTGCAGGCGGCCCGCGCCCTCTCCCAGGCCGTCAGCGCCCGCTGAAGCTGGGCCGGCTCAGCCCTCGATGAAGTTGGCGGCGACTTCCGCCGGCACCCGCATCAGCCGGCCACTTTCCTTGTCGATCATCGCCCAGGTGGATTTGGCCGACACCTTCACCTTGCCGTCCGGCCCGGTGAACTCGATCAGCCGGTCGAACCGCGCGCCGCGCGGCCCTTCCGGTATCCAGGTGCGGCCCGATACGACGTCGCCCTCGGTCACGTTACCGCGATAATCGACCTCATGCCGGGTCACGACCCAGATATAGGCGTCGACATGGGCCGGGTCGGCATCGGTCATCCAATGTTCGACCGACAATTGCTCCATCCACTGCACCCACACCGCATTGTTCACATGGCCCAGCACATCGATATGCTCGGGCCGTGCGGTGAACTGCTTGGTGAAGCTCGACGCCATCAGCCTTCCACTCCCAGCTGCCACAGGATGAACGCAAATTCCTCGGCGGTCTCGTGCAGGCTCTCGAACCGGCCCGACTTGCCGCCATGCCCCGCGCCCATATTGGTCTTGAGCAGCAGGATATTCTTGTCGGTCTTGGTCGCGCGCAGCTTCGCCACCCACTTCGCCGGCTCCCAATAGGTGACGCGCGGATCGTTCAGCCCGGCGGTCACCATCAGCGGCGGATAATCCTGCGCACTGACATGGGTGTAGGGATCATAGGACTGGATGGTGCGGAACGCGGCCTCATCCTCGATCGGATTGCCCCATTCGGGCCATTCGCCCGGCGTCAGCGGCAGCGTTTCGTCCAGCATGGTGTTGAGCACATCGACGAACGGCACATGTGCCACCACCGCGCCCCACAGGTCGGGATCGGAGTTGATGACTGCGCCCATCAGCTCGCCACCGGCCGATCCGCCCGAAATGCTGATCCTGCCCTTGGCCGAATAGCCAAGATCAATCAGCCCCTTCGCGACATCGACGAAATCGGTGAAGGTGTTGGTGCGCTTGTCGAGCTTGCCGTCCAGATACCATTGCTGGCCCATGTCGTCGCCGCCGCGAATATGGGCGATGGCAAAGGCAAAGCCGCGATCCAGCAGCGACAGGCGGCTGGTCGAAAAGCCCGGCTCCATCGCCAGACCATAGGCGCCATAGCCATAAAGGTGCAGCGGCGCGCTGCCGTCGCGGGGGAAATCGGCCGGATAGACGATCGACACTGGAATCTGCGTGCCGTCGCGCGCCGGGATCATCAGCCGCTCGGTGGCGTAGCGGCTGGCGTCATAGCCCGAGGGAATCTCCTGGACCTTGAGTATCTCCAGCTCACCCGTTGCCAGATGATAATCATAGATGGTGTCGGGCGTGACCATCGATTCATAGCCGATGCGCAGCTTCGTCACCTCATATTCGGGATTGTCGTCGAGACTCGCCGAATAGCTGGCTTCCGGGAACGGAATGCGCTTTGCCGCATGGGTCGCATAATCGCGCAGCTCGATCTGGTCGAGCCCGTCCTGCCGCCCTTCGGTGACGTAGAAGGTCTTGAACAGGGTGAAATCGGTCAGGTAGAAATGGGCGTCGGCGCCGATCACTTCCTCCCACTGATCGGGCGCGTCGAGCGATGCCTTCACCAGCCGGAAATTGGGATGGGTGTCGTTGGTCTTGATGTAGAGCGTGCCCTCATGCTCATCGACATCATATTCGCGGCCGGCCTGGCGCGCAGCGACGAGCAGCGGCGTTGCGGTCGGATTGTCGGCGGGCACCAGCCAGGCTTCGCTGGTCACATGATCGCCGGTCGCGATGACGATCCATTTTTCCGAGGAGGTGAGGCCGATCGAGACGCGAAAGCCCTCATCATCCTCATGGAACAGCTCGACGTCGCTCGCCACATCCTGGCCCAGCCAGTGCAGCCATGCATTGTCGGTCCGCCAATTTTCATTGGCCAGGCCATAGAGCAGCCCCTTTGAATCGCTGGTCCACACCAACGAGGAGAGGGTGTCGGGAATGACTTCAGGCAGGATTTCGCCCGAAAACAGATCCTTGATCCGCGCCTCGAACCGTTCGGAGCCATTGGTGTCGATGGCATAGGCCAGATAGCGGCCGTCCGGGCTGACCGACATGGCGCCCAGACGAAAATAGTCATGGCCCTGCGCCAGCGCCGGCTCGTCCAGGATCAGCTGGTCGTCACCGCCGGCTGCGGGCTTGCGATACCATTTGCGATATTGCGCCCCGGTCTCGAACGCGCGCCAGTAGATATAGTCGCCATCCTTCTGCGGGACCGACTGGTCATCTTCCTTGATGCGCCCCTTCATCTCGTGGAACAGCGTGTCGAGCAGCGGCTTGTGCGGCGCCATCGCGCCTTCGAACCAGGCGTTCTCGGCCTCCAGATAGGCCAGCACATCCTTGTCCTTGACGTCGGGATAGCCTGGGTCGCGCAGCCATGCGTAAGGATCGTCCACCGTGATGCCATGATGCGCGAAACTGTGCGGGCGGCGTTCGGCGATCGGCGGGGACAGGGGCGGCTGCATTTGATCGGTCATTAACTATCCATGGTCCAGACGGGGGCTGCGCTGGAATAAGCGCGCCGGCCCCTCTATGTTGTCGGCATTATGGCCAACGCAAGAGGCCGGAATGATCCAAGGGAAGTTCGATGTCCAGTTATGAAGATCGCCTGAAGGCCCTGCGCGCCCAGCTGGTACGCCAGAAGCTCGATGGTTTCGTGGTCCCCCTGACCGACGAGCATATGAGCGAATATGTCGGCGCCTATGCCCAGCGGCTCGCCTGGCTGACCGGTTTCCAGGGTTCGGCCGGCAGCGCCGTGGTCCTGCCGGAGGAGGCCGCGATCTTCGTCGATGGCCGCTATACGCTGCAGGTGCGCGAGCAGGTGGACGGCGCCCATTGGCAATATGAAAGCGTGCCGCAGACCTCGATCGCCGCCTGGTTGAAGGACCATGCGATCGAAGGCGCGCGCATCGGCTATGATTCCTGGCTGCACACCCGCGCCTGGGTGAAGCAGGCCACCGAAGCGCTGGCCCAGAAGGGCGCGGAGCTGGTGGCGGTCGACACCAATCCGGTCGACGCCGTCTGGCCCGATCGCCCGGCGCCCAGCGACGCCAAGCTGGTGGTCCATGAGGATCGCTATGCCGGCAAGAATGCGGCCGAGAAGCGCGCCGACATCGCCGACTGGCTGGTGTCGAAGAAGGCGGACGCCGCCGTCCTCTCCGCGCTCGATTCGATCGCCTGGGCCTTCAACATCCGCGGCAAGGATGTCGAGCGCACCCCGGTCGCGCTGGCCTATGCCATCGTCCATGCCGATGCGACCGCCGACCTCTATGTCGCGCCGGAGAAGATGGACGAGGCGGTTGCCAAGCATCTGGGCAATGCGGTGCGCATCCATGACCGCGCCGCCTTTGCCGATGCGCTCGCCGACCTCAAGGGCAAGACCGTCGTCGCCGACCCCGAGCGAGCCGTTGCCGCCATCTTCGAGGCGCTCGACGCCGGCGGCGCCCAGATACTCAGCCTGCGCGACCCCGCCGTGCTGCCCAAGGCGATCAAGAACGACACCGAGATTGCCGGCCACAAGGCGGCGCAGGCGCGCGATGGCGCGGCCTTGAGCCGCTTCCTCCACTGGATCGCGGTGGAAGCGCCCAAGGGCGGCCTGACCGAACTCTCCGCCTCGGACCGGCTGGAAGCGTTCCGCAAGGATACCGGCCTGCTGGAGGATCTGTCCTTCGACACGATCAGCGGCGCCGGCCCCAATGGCGCGGTCGTCCATTATCGCGTCGAGGAAAAGACCAACCGGCCGATCGAGACCGGCAGCTTCTATCTGGTCGATTCGGGCGGCCAGTATCGCGACGGCACCACCGACGTCACCCGCACCATCGCCATCGGCAGCCCTAGCGAAGAGATGAAGCAGCGCTTCACCCTGGTGCTGAAGGGCCATATCGCGCTGGCCCGCGCCGTCTTCCCGGTCGGCACGCGCGGCGGCCAGCTCGACGTGCTGGCGCGCCAGTATCTCTGGGCGCAGGGTCTGGATTATGCCCATGGCACCGGCCATGGCGTCGGCAGCTTCCTGTCGGTGCATGAAGGGCCACAGCGGATCGCGACCTTCGGTGGCGGCGACGAGCCACTGGTGGCGGGCATGATCCTCTCGAACGAGCCGGGCTATTACAAGACCGGCGAATATGGGATCCGCATCGAGAATCTGGTGCTGGTCGAGGAACGGGCGATTACCGGCGGCGAAAAGCCGATGCTGGGTTTCGAAACCCTGACCTTCGCGCCGATCGACCGCAACGCCATCGCCATCGATCTGCTGGACGCGGGCGAGCGCGCCTGGGTCGACGCCTATCATGCGCAGGTGCTGGCCGTGGTCGGCCCGCAGCTCGACGGCGAGGCCCTGGCCTGGCTGCAGGCAGCCTGCGCAGCCCTGTAACGCGGATCAGTCTTTCGACGGTTCCGGCGCGGGGGCGGGCTCAGTCCCCTCCCGCGCCACATCGCGGCTCTGGGCCTTGCGCCGCCGCAAATTGTCGCGCAGCGCCTGCGCCAGCCTTGCTTTCTTTTCGTCCTGGGTCTCACTCATGACGAAGCGCATAAGCAAAATGCATTATCTGCCGCAACCCGCCTTGACAGGACGCGCAGGGGCGGCCATAGGCGCGACCTCCGAAGCGCACGGCGCGACGGGGACGAAATAGAGTGCTGCCGTAGCTCAGTGGTAGAGCGCATCCTTGGTAAGGCTGAGGTCGCGAGTTCAATCCTCGCCGGCAGCACCATTTCTCCCCCGACAGATGAACAATCAGATCATCGCCCATCCGGCGAGGACCAGCGCCTGCGCCGCGGCGATCAGCCATAGCCACCGGCTAAAGGGCTGCTTGCGCGTCTTGTGACGAAAGAGGTGGCGCGCGGCAAATGCACCCGGCGTTCCGCCTGCAAGCGCCCAGAGCAGCAAGGTCCGCTCGCGGATTCGCGCCATTCCCCGCACAGCCCGGCGCTTGTCGAACCCGAACAGCGTGAAGGCCATCAGGTTCGCCAGCAGCAACCAGGCGAGGGCAAGAAACTGTGTGACGGGAATCGGCTCAGCCGCGCACGGTGACGCCGATCCAGAGCGTCCTGGGCGTGCCCAGATCGATCGATCCACCGGCATTGCGGGTGACGACATCCTCGTCGAACAGATTTTCCCCGCGCGCGACCAGGCTGATATCATGGCCGATCGGCAGCCGGGCGAGGGCGTCGAGCGTCAGCGCATCGGGCAGCACATCGCTCTGCAGATCATCCTCATATTGCTTGGCCGTGTAGCGCAGCGTCGCCGACAGTTCCGGCCCGGCTTT
>NZ_NOIW01000173.1:0-6805 GCF_002708645.1 Sphingobium sp. IP1 | reverse complement strand
AGGCAGCGCGCCCGCCCCTCATTGAGTGATGTCGACCATGGGCTGCACATTGTCATTTTCCCAGCAGATCGGCCGGATGCCGGGCTATCACGCCACCTTCCCGCGCCTGATCGGCGTGTCCGAACGGCCAAGCCGCGCCACCCCCTGCCACACACGCCACCCCCAATATGGTCCGTCCGCGAAAACGGCCCCCTCCGCATCCCCGTTCGAATGCGACGAATTCGATAGCAAGCTGACGCAATATCTCGTCGTGACAGACCCCGGCATGGGCAGCATATTGGGGTCGCTCCGCCTGTTGCCGACCGATCGCGCCCATCTTCTGAACACGCTGTTTCCGGACCTGTGTCAGGCGCACATTCCCCAGGGCGCGCACATCCGGGAAGTCTCGCAAATCTATCTGCACCCCGAACTGCGCAACCAGCGACGGCGGGTCATGCTGCAACTGGCAAGCGCGCTTGTCCAATATGGGCTGCTGACCGGGATTAGCGCCTATACGACGGTGATGGAAAGCATCTGGTCCGATTTTCTCGGCAGCATCGGATGGCATATCACCCAGCTCGGCCCCGACAGGATGGTCGACGGCATTTCCCTGCGTGCCAGCCAGATCCATCTCGACAACAATACGCTGCACGCCCTGCGCGCGCGCAACTGTCTGGCCGAATGCGACCTGCAATTTGCCAACATGCGCGACCAGCCGGATGCCGTGCCGCAAACGCTGGTCGATCTGCCCAACCACCCGGCACAATGGCCGCCGGGCTACGGATAACGCCGCCCCTATCGACGCCCCGCGCCGCGCACCGCCGCAAAGATGAGTGCGACAAGCGCAACCAGATAGACAAGCGGCCAGAGCAGAGCGACCAGCCTGTCCCCCATCCCGACCGAAACGAAGGGGCGCGATGCGCTCTGCCGGCGCCACAGATGCACAAGCCCGAGCAACCAGAACAGGACCGCAGCCGCACCGGCTGCAACGACACCGACACGCAAGAACAGATCCTGGCTCATCATTTCTCCCCCCGGCTCAATGCAAATGCGGCCTGACAATCAGGTCGAACGGACAGATATCGGGCGATCGCCTGCTGCCGCACCTTGTAGGGGCGATGCGTCAGCGACAGCCCGCCGATATTCATGGACCGAACAACCGCCAGCGCCTCAATCGCCTTGGCAGGATCAAAGCCGGCACATGCGGCAATATGGGCACCATAAAGATCGGCCCGCGATTCCTTGTCACGGCGGGACAAGGGACCCTTGCGCGAATCTGCGAATATCGTGTGCGCCAGTTCGTGGCCGATGATGAAGGCCACCGCGTCATCGGACCCCAGCCCGTCCAGCAGGCCGGTCGTGATCGCCACATTGTGCAGATCGCTGAAGGCATCGCCCCGCCGGCCTTGCTTGACGATCGTCAGGCCGGGACACAGGGCGCGCGCAGGGACGTCCACCAAATGGACATGGCCGGCCCGCTGCACCTCCAGTTGATAGCTGGCTTGCGGCATCATGCGGTCGATATGGGCAAGGATATGTTCCGGCAGCACCTGTCCATCGGCACCCTGCATCAGTTGCGACACGGGAACCCGCTCGATCGCCCGGATTTCATCGCCCGGCACGAGCGCTCCGCCAGCCGCAGCCATGTCGGTAAAGCCGATGACCCAGGGCAGGTCGGGCAAGCGCGCCTCTTTCCCCGCTCTATAGGCACTTCTGGCGTCCAGAACGAACGCTGGTCGCATCGCCGACACCGGACAATCCTTCAGCGCGGCCCGGCGAATCCGCCAGTCGATCCGCGCCACCCGGAGCAGATAGGCCTCCACTCGCTCGCGACGATCCGCCCCCGATGACGCACCGGGCATGATCAGGCAGAAAGAAAAGAGGAAAACCATTCCTACACGAAATAATCCGAATTTCACGTATTCGCCTTTTTCGTTGCACGAATGATTCAAGGAACCTATAGAATTCGAATTGATTGATCGCAAGATTCGTATCAAAACTTCAATTGGGAGACCGATCATGGCAATCAAGTCGATCTTGACCAGTGCAATCGTGGCGGGAATGCTATTGACCCCCCTTGCGGCCCAGGCCGGAACCAGGGCCTCCACGCTCGCCCGCCCCGCCACCAGCCAATCGGCATGGAGCGACCAGGGGCCGCGCAAGAGCATGACCGTTCGGCGGGAAAATGGGATCGCTCCCCTGCCGTTGCTGCTTCTGGTGGTTGCCGCCATCGGCGGTACGGTCGCCGTCGCCAAGGTCATCGACGACAACAAGTCCCGCGGCGCGAGCTGAGACATCGTCGCATCATCAGATGATATCATCTGATGATGCGACACAGCGGGATACCGGCGCAACCGATGTGACGCGGTCGGATCGGAACGGCCCCATACTGACACCTGCCCCGCCCCCGCACCAGGGAGCAGGCTTTGCTCCGGGGGCGATACAGGCATGACCAACGCCAGGCCCAGCATGCGCCCCTCGCTGACAGGCTGGCGCCGGGGCAGCGCACTCCTTCTCCTCGCCATCGCCATCATTCTTGGCGGTGGCGGCGTGCGCTACGCCCTCATGAATGCGGCGGTGCAGCTTGCCGCCCTCACCCTCCTCGCCATCCACCCGGCCTGCGTGCGAACATTCTGGCAGGATGCGCCGACCGGACTGCGCATCCTGCTGGTCGCCACCCTGGCCCTGCCCGCGATCCAGCTGATCCCGCTTCCACCCACATTATGGCAGGCCCTGCCAGGGCGCGATCTGGTCGCTGAAAGCCTGGCCCTGGCCGGCCGTCCAGGGCTATGGATGCCCCTCTCGCTCGATCCGGGCCGGACGCTCGTCGCCCTGGTCGGCCTGACCGCCCCCACCATCCTGCTGCTTCTGGCGATGGACAGCGGAAAATCCGAACGCGCGCTGATCCTGCCCGGCCTCGCCGCCCTGGGCCTTGCCAACCTTGTACTGGGCGCGGGCCAGCTCATATCCGCCCGTCAGGCCCTGAACTGGTTTCCAGGCGGCAATCCCCACCAACTCTATGGCAGCTTCGCCAATCACAACTCGTCCGGCCTGTTCCTCGTCATCGCCCTGTGCGCTGCCATCGCCATCCCGACACCGGCTCGGCCGGCAAGACAGGTGATCAAGCTGGCAACCTGCCTCCTCCTGACCATGGGCGTCCTGCTGACCCAGTCACGCTCCAGCATCATGCTGCTGATCCTGCCGGCCATCCAATGGCTGCTGGCCCTGGCCCGGCACCAATCATTCAACCGCGCGCGCCGCACCGCCATCCTCGCCGCCGCCATGACTATCGCCCTGGCAGGATTCGCCGTCGTCGCCATGAACAATGCCCGACTGAGCCAGGCCTTCGACCGGTTCGACAGCCTCCATGATGCCCGCGGCCTGATCTGGCAGGACAGCCTCATTTCGATCGGGCGCTACTGGCCGATCGGCAGCGGCATGGGCACGTTCGACGAGGTCTTCCAGATCGATGAATCGATCGAGAATGTGAACCGCCATCGGGCCGGACGCGCCCATAATGATGTCCTCGAACTTGTGCTGGAAAGCGGTCTTGCCGGCGCAATCCTGTGCCTGGGCTGGATCGCCTATATTGGCAGGCTGACAATTCCATTGCTCCGCAACAATGAAAATCGGGTGACGGCACCCGCAATCATTCTGATTGCTATCCTTTTGCAATCATTCATCGACTACCCCTTGAGGAACCAAGCAATATTGTGCATTGCAGCGTCGATGATTGCTTTGACAGCAAGCGAGAGCAAAAGGATTCGAATGAAATGAATTCCATCCGAAGGTTAACAATTGCTCCTCTTTTCCTCCCACTTGTCCTTTCGCTGAGCGGCTGCTTCTCTCCCGCCGACCTGCCCAGGGGGGAAGCCGCCTATCGGCTCATGCCAGCGGAAGATCCGGCATCGCCCAGGCGTCCCTATTATATCGGACCGGAAGACAAGATATCGATCAGGGTCTTCCAGGAACCGGATCTCAGCTTCGATGAACTGCAGGTCGATTCCGGCGGCAACATCAATTTCCCGCTGATCGGCGAACTGGCCGTATCCGGCAAGACGCCCAATGAACTGGGCGCGATGATCGCGTCCCGGCTGGGCCAGAATTTCATTCGCGATCCGCAGGTCATGGTCGGGATCGTCCAGTCTGTGGCACAGCGCGTCACCGTCAGCGGCAATGTGATGAAGCCCGGCGTCTACGAAATTGCCGGCACCTCCTCCCTGCTGGAAGCCGTCTCGCGCGCCGAGGGGCTCACCCGCGTCGCCGTCAAGGATCAGGTGCTCATCTTCCGCACGATCGATGGCCAACGCAGCGGCGCCATCTTCAATCTGGCGCTGATAGAGGAAGGAAGGGCCCCCGATCCCCAGATATTGGGCGGCGACCAGATCGTCATCGGCTTTTCCGCCGTCAAGGGCACCTATCGGGACTTCCTGACCGCTGCCCCGCTCTTCAACATCTTCCGCAGGTATTGATCGATGACCGCGCGACTTGATTCCCTCCCCACCCCGCATGTCGCTCCTGCCCGGCCCGCAAGCGCCGGCGCCCAGGGCGACCCGGCCGAAGCACCGCTGTTCGACCTCGACCTCTCCAGGATCATCTTCGCGATCCGCCGCAATATCTGGTGGATCGGTGCGATCATCGCCTGCGCACTCGCGCTCGGCCTGGTGGCAACCTTGCTGATGCAGCCCCGTTACATCGCCACCTCGCGCGTGTTGATCGAGCAGCAGGCGGACCAGATCATCGAGAATAACGATGTCACGCCGGCCGTCGCCTATCAGGATGCCGACCGTTTCCTCCAGACCCAGGTGGATGTAATCCGCAGCCGGGCGCTCGCCGCCAAGGTGGTGGATGACGGGAAATTCTGGACCGAGCCCGCCTTTTTCGATGCCGTGGGCACCCCCATGCCGACCGAGGCCGATCTCGACTATCGCTACCAGGGCAAGGATGCGCTGCAGCGGCTCCGGCGCGACACCGCCATTGATGCGGTCGCCCGCAACCTGTCCGTCTCGCTGCCCGATGCCAGCCGCCTTGTGGCCATCAGCTTCAGCGGCAGCGACCCCAATTATGCCGCGAAACTGGCCAATCTCTTCGCCGAAAGCTATGTTTCCGCCAATCTGGCGCGCAAGTTCGACAGTTCCTCCTACGCCCGCGAATATCTCGCGCAACAGCTCGACCAGGCCCGTATCCGGCTGGAAACGTCGGAGCGCGACCTCAATCAATATTCCCGTGCCGCCGGCCTCGTCCGGGTCCAGGGGCAGGGCCAGAATGCGGACAAGGAAGCCACGCTGTCGGTAACCAACGACACGCTCGTCCAGGTCAATGGCGCCGCAAGCCAGGCCACGGCCGAGCGGATCGCCGCGGAGGATCGGTGGAACAGCGTCCGCAACTCACCCGTGATGACCGTGCCCCAGGTGCTGGAAAACCCGGCCATTCAGGCCCTTATCCGGCAACGCAGCGAGGTCGAATCGCAACTGGCGCAGGAAAGCTCGCGCCATCTGGCCGGCCATCCGACCGCCGCAGCGCTACAGGCGCAGGTCGATCGGCTGAGCGCCCAGATCATGGCGGTCGGCAATGCGATCAAAAGCTCGGTGCGGATCGAATTCCAGGCGGCACAGGCCAAGGAGGCGACCCTGCAGCGCCAGGTCGTCGATCTGCGCACCCTTGCCCTGGGCGAACAGGATCGCGGCGTCCAATATAATATTCTCAAGCGCGTCGCTGAAACCAACCGCTCGCTCTATGACACGCTGCTGGCCCGCTATAATGAGCTGAATGCAACCGCCGGCGCGACCTCCAACAATGTCTCGCTGGTCGATCGGGCCGAAACGCCGCGCTTCCCCGCATCGCCGAAACTGGTGCTCAACCTCGGCCTCGCCTTGCTCGCCGGCATATTGTGCGCGGGCATGTTCGTCTTCGCCCGCGAACATTTCGACGATGCGATCCGCGCGCCCGACGATGTCGAGCACAAGCTCGGCGTCCCCCTGCTCGGCCTGGTGCCCAAGGATGCCAGTGACGATATCCGGCTGGAAATGCGCGATCCCAAATCGGCGCTCAGCGAAGCCTATAATTCGCTCATCGCCAATCTGCGCTATGCCGGTGCGGACGGCTTCCCGAAAATCCTCACCATCACCAGTTCGCGAGCGGAAGAGGGCAAGTCGACAACATCGGTGGCGATCGCCGAACAACTCGCGAAACTGGGGCGAAAGACCCTGCTCATCGACGGCGATCTGCGCAGGCCCACCGTTCACAAGATCCTCGACCTGCCCAGCGCACACGGCCTGACCGCCCTGCTGACCGGCGAGATCGGCTTGGATCGGGCGATCCTGGGAACCGATGTGCCGAACCTCTATGCCATCACGGCGCTCCCCACCCCGGTCAATCCGTCGCTGCTGCTGGGCAGCACCCGGCTGGAAGCGCTGATGCAGCATTGCCGCGGCCAGTTCGACCATGTCATCATCGACAGCCCACCGATGCTGGGCCTTTCGGACGCCACATCCCTGTCCGTCGCCTCCGATGCCACCCTGCTGGTGATCGACGCGAGCAAGGGGCATCGCGGGACGATCAAGAGCACCCTGCGCCGGCTCACCCTCGTCCATGCGCCGGTCGTCGGCGCGCTGCTGACGAAATTCGATCCCCGGCGCGCGGGCGGAAATGCCGCCTATTATGGCTATGATTATTACGAATATGGCCGCCCTGCCGATAGCGGGGCATGACCAGCGGCGCGCCATGGGGGCACCGGCCAATCGCGCGGCTGGTACCCCTCGCCTGCCTGGCTTGGGCGGTCATGGTGACGGGCGCGCAACTCGACCGGGAAGCCCGCGCCCGTCAC
>NZ_NOIW01000172.1:0-6880 GCF_002708645.1 Sphingobium sp. IP1 | reverse complement strand
GACCGGCACGAACGAAATAACAACAGACGTAGCCAGCACGGCCCTGTCTCCGGGGGGGCGACATCATCTCGGAACGAAGGGGCGCAATCATCTCGGAAACGAGGGGCGGCTTCATCGGAATCGGCAGACAACCACCGCCAGTACATTTTCGTCCAGGCCGCCTTGCCGCCGAAACGACGATCATGACGCAACAGGAAGCTGCGCACCGTTTGCTTGGCCCCGATGGCATCGTCCTGCGCATTTCGCCGAGCGCGGATGAGATCGCGTACCGCCTCATGCGCTTCGTCCGGCACCCAGATCGCGGTGAGTTCGCCGGCGCGTAGCAGCCGCGCCAGTGTCATCGCGTCACGTCGGTCCGTCTTCACATGGTCGCCCGGGCGTCGCGGCATCATTGAGGGGGCGATGACAATGCAATCCTGCCCCAGCTTCGTCAGCAGCCGATGCAGGCCATAGCCACAGGGACCAGCTTCGTAGCAGACGTTCAACGTAACGCCCGGTCCCGTTAGTCGCTTGACCAGCCTTCTGACCGCATCGTCCTCGTTGGCGACTGTTCCGATGAAACGCACCTCGCCTCCGCGCTGTCCATCGGCAACAGCGACCGCAATGGTTTCCTTATGCACGTCCAGACCAACGTATTTCACTGCCTCCGTCATGACTCGCCTCCGCTGCTGAAAAATCCATCATCAGCATCTCAGATTCGAGCCTCCGAGGCTCGGGCAGTCATGGGGTCTAAGGGCTGAGGGCGTCGGGAAACACCTGTTTGTCGTGCATTCGGTGGATCACACCGTCAAGCCAACGCAGACTTGTCGTTGACCTTAAGCCGAAGAGGATCACTGAATAACTGACTAGGTTTTGCGGTCGGCTGAGAGTGGCAGTTATAGCCTAAAGCTGAATCTGCCTTATCAGCGGGGCGCGGGCAGCTCAGCTTTGGCTTTTTCCCTACCTCGCTGCACGATAGAATGCGACATGGAAGCAGACTGATCCGAGCGGTGTCACGTTATACTGGATAGTTGGCTCAACGACTCCGGGCGAGTCTTCCGGTGTGAGCACCTTCTCGAATGGCTCTCGTCGGTTATCCGTCACTCTGTATCTCAGGCTACCGCTTTCAACCGTGATGACTCCCCATACCCGTCCTTGGTTGAATGAACATTGAGCAGCCCTTTGGGAGTGGTCTCCTCAGAGAAAGTGTCGGTGCGCTTGTATAATTGCAGCCCCTCAGGAAGGCCTGGGGCTTTAGTGGTCACGCCACTTGTCCTTCGTAAAGCTCCACCTCGCGGTTGATGAGGATGTCCGCGAGGAACCAATAGGCCTCGCCCCATGCATTCAGAATATCGTCGGTTGCAGCCTCTCCCAATACGTCACGGATCGCTGGAAGGAGCGCGTTAGCTACAGCAGGATAGTGATCAGGCTTGATGTGGGTCTGAACGTGGCGTGCGGCAATCCGTTCGATAGCGGGCTTTAGTGCATCCAGCTTGTCGACGTTCTGAGCAAAGGCGAGGATCGCCGCGGCAAGGCGCTTCGGCTGAGCGCCAGATTCGTGAGCGGCCATGTCGAACAAAGCCTTGATCTCGGGATCGACGAAGAGGCGCTGGTACATGCGCGTGGTGATATCCACGCCATGCTGCTGGAGCGCTGGAGCCGTTGCCTTCACCAAGGCCATGGTTTCGGGGGACAGTGGTTTGGACATACTGAAGTGCTCCCTTGCAGAGTTGGCAACGAAACGATTAGGCCTAGGGGTAGGTTTCCTATTCTGTCGCTCCACCACCCTAAGCTCACGGACCCCGCCATGACCAGGGGTTTGATCTTGTCACGCATAATGCTTCAGCCGGCGTTCAAACGCGTAGCTGGGTTGAAGCGGCGGTGATCGGGAAGGGATTCCAACCCGCAAGATCCGGCTGACGTGAACCGTCCCTGCCACTCGGTAGGGAGCCTTCGAACACCAGGGGCGCTTCAGAGTTCGTCACAAGAAAGGCAGGGACGATCGGGTTTTATCGCACGACGGATGGCTTGTTCGAAACAAGCAGACTACCTTCCCTTGTCGTAATCAGAAGGGACTTCAGATGCCGCGCGAATATGATGATCCGATATCTCCAGAGGCCATCGAAGAGGCGGTACAGCTTGCTCACAAACTCTGGCAGGAGAAACCGGGTGAGACACTCGACTCCGACGTTGAGAAAGCCATTGGTGAAACGATATGCTCGTGCGCGACGGATATTGAAGATGCCATCGAGGGCACGAAATCCGGCACGCATCGGGAGATAGAAGCGGCAGTGAGAGCTCGGACCAGCGAGCTAAACAGACAAGGTGCGGTCTGGGATGCAGTGGGCCAGGCATCATTAGAGTCCTTCCCCGCTAGTGACCCTCCTGCATGGATAAGCCAGAGACCAGCGCGGAAATGACCCAAGGAGACGACGATGGCGTTGAAACATGTGAAGCCGAACGAAATTGTGAATCTCGCTTCCGGAATGGAAGGAAGCGAAGAAGTTAGCCGCGTTGCCCTCGTGAAAACAAGCCAGTTTACGGCGCTTCGCGTATCACTGAAAAGCGGCGAGAATATTCCAGCGCACCAGGTGCCCGGCTACGCCACGGTCCTATGTTTGCGTGGGTCGGTCGAGATTAGCCTGGACGACCGAAAGGAGACCATGAGCGAAGGGGACTGGCTCTACCTTAATCAAGGCCAGCAGCATGCCGGGGACTATCAGGAATTTCGTGTGCGGTGAGGCATAATGGGCAACAAGGAGACCCAATATGTCACGACGGAAAGAACCCTCGATACCGAACGACATTCTCGATCAGTTGCTGACCGGCACTGACGCGGCGGCGGCGCTCAGCCCGGGCGGCTTACTCGATTCCCTGAAGAAGGCTTTTGCCGAACGGGCCCTCATCGCGGAGATGAATCATCATCTCGGGCACGATGACCAAGTCGGCAACAACCGCAATGGCTATGGTCGCAAGACGGTGGCGACCGACAGCGGGCGGATCGAGATCGAGGTGCCGCGCGATCGGGCCGGCAGTTTCGATCCGCAGCTGATCGCCAAATACCAGCGGCGCTTCCCCGGCTTCGACGACAAGATCATCTCGATGTATGCGCGCGGCATGAGCACCCGGGAGATCACGGGCCATCTGCGCGAACTATATGGCATTGATGCTTCGCCCGATCTGATCAGCACGATCACGGACGCTGTGCTGAAGGAAGTCGCGGCCTGGCAGCAACGCCCGCTGGACCCGGCCTATCCGCTGGTCTTCTTCGATGCGATCCGGGTCAAGATCCGCGATGAGGGCATGGTCCGCAATAAAGCTATCCACATCGCACTGGGCGTCATGGCCGACGGCACCAAGGTGGTCTTGGGGCTATGGCTGGAACAGAATGAAGGCGCCAAATTCTGGCTGCGCGTCATGAATGAACTGCGCAACCGCGGCGTCGAGGACATCATGCTGGCCGTCGTCGATGGCCTCAAGGGCTTTCCCGACGCTATCACTGCGGTCTTCCCCGAAGCGATGGTTCAGACGTGCATTGTCCATCTGCTGCGCAACTCGATGGATTTTGTGGCGTGGAAAGACCGTAAGGCGCTCGGAACGGCCCTGAAGGCCATCTACCGTGCCGTCGATGCCGCGGCCGCCGAGGAGGCGCTGACGGCCTTCGAGGCCAGCTTCTGGGGGCAGCGCTACCCCGCCATCGGCCAGAGTTGGCGCCGGGCATGGCCCGAGGTCATCCCATTTTTCGCCTTTCCTGATGAGGTCAGGCGGATCGTCTACACCACAAATTCGATAGAAGCCTTGAACTCCAAGCTTCGTCGCGCTGTTCGTGCGCGGGGCCATTTCCCCAATGACGAGGCGGCCACCAAACTGCTCTATCTGATCTTGAACCGATCGGAAAAAGAGTGGAAAATGCCGCCGCGCGAATGGAACATGGCGAAGGCGCAATTTGCCGTGCTCTTCGGCGAACGTTTCATCAGGGCCATGACGGCCTGATGGTCAACCGCCTCGCCGCACACGAAATTCCTGACAGTCCCCATGCCGTTCACTCGCTTGATGAATCAGCCTTGCTTGTCACCATCATGCTGAAGCAATAGCCGCTGTCCTGTCGGCTTCCATGTTTCAAAGCCGACACTTTTCGCGCCTAAATCGACCCCCGGTCAGCCATTCATCCTGCTGGTCTGATCGCGAGAAACCGGTCGCAAATGCCGCTTATGCTTCCGTCTCGGATTCCCTGACGCCAGCTTGCTACCTGCCTCATTTCAGCTTGTTTCTAGATAGGCGTAGATCGCTCATCTACAGTGCTGATCTTCCATCAATCACAGCTCGCACGGAAGTAGGATCCCAGGAAGTCAGGACATCGGCCACTTTGCTGGCGGGCATTGGCCGGCCGAACAGAAAACCCTGGCCTAGGTCACACCCCTCCTTCGCCAGGCGTGCGGCCTGTTCCGGGGTTTCGATCCCTTCCGCCACGGTGCTAATGCCAAGGCTTTTGGCAAGGCCGATCACCGCGCGGACTATTGCATTATCTTCCGGTTGCGCCTTGCCAGTGCGAGATATGAAGGATCGATCGATCTTGATCGTATCGACGGGGAACTGTTTGAGGTGCGTCAGCGATGCATAGCCGGTGCCGAAATCATCCAAGGCAATGGTTGCGCCAGCCTGCGAAAGGGAGTTGAGAATGTCTTCGACATTCTTGACGTGCTGGCTGACAAAGACGGTCTCTGTCACTTCCAGCTCTATGATGGACGCTGGTAGACCCGCCTTGCTGAGCCTGCCGAGGATGCGATCGGCGAAGTCACCTTGGCGAAAATCGCCTGCAGAACCGTTAATGGCGACAAGGCCCACATCGACCCCGATATCTCGCCAGTACAGGACATCTCCTATGACCCGATCGAGCATGCGATCGGTCAGTTGGACCGAAAGACCGGGGTCCTCCAGAGCCGCCGCAATCGAGGCAGGCGGGCGCAGCCCGTACCGGTGGTGCCAGCGCAGCAGGGCTTCGAAACCGACGCAGGCGCCGGTCCGCAGGCATATTTTTGGCTGATAATACGGAATGATGCGGTCTTCGCTCAGTGCGGTGCGCGCATCGTGGAGCATCAGCGTTTCACGTCTGGCAGCTTCGCGAAGTTCATTCCGGAACCAGCGCAGACGTCCCACGCCGTCCTTCTTGGCGGCGTAGAGAGCAAGGTCCGCACTCTTGTGCATTTCGCGCGTGGTCCTACCGTCGGCAAGGCCCAGTGCCGCACCTGCGCTCACGCTGATGTCGAACTGCCGGCCCTCGAATTTGGCCGGACCCATGATGTCTGAAAGCAACTGCTCTACTACCAGTTCGACGGCGGAGCCGGGTTTAATGTCGGGCAGGATGATCGCGAATTCATCCCCTCCTAGACGTGCCGCCGTGCTTCCTTCAGGAAGCATCCGGCGCAAGCGCGAAGCCACCTCCTGCAGCAGCGCATCGCCTGCGTCATGCCCCCAGTCGTCATTGATCGCTTTGAAGCGGTCGATGTCGAGGACCACCAGCAGGGCCTTGCGGCCGGTTTCTTCGGCCTGCTTTAACGCCGCCTCCAGACGCTCGTTGAACATCACCCGGTTAGGCAGCTCAGTCAACGCGTCGTAGTGCGCCGCCCACTCCAGCTTCGCTTCGTACAGCTTCTGGCGAGTGACATCCTGGAGCGATCCGATGACGCGCGTGGGTTTACCCTCGCCGTCTCGCACCACGTAGCCGTGCGAAATAAGGTGTAGTTCAGCGCCGTTGGCAGCGATGGCGCGGAATTCCTCGACCCAGTGCGAGAGGCCCGCGCGAAGGGCGCTGCTCAGCTTCGTCAGGACCTGCTCGCGATCCTCGGGGTGGATGCGTTCCACCCACCAGTCGCGGGTGGTGCCCATAAGCATTCCCGGATAGCCGAGCACGGTCGCGGCTGCGCTGCTCCAGTCGATGTGATTGCGTTCGAGCGACAGGTCCCAGATGATGTCGTTGGCGGCCTGCGAGGCTAGCCGGTAGCGCTCCTCACTTTCCTGCAGGGCCAGTTCTGCGACGACCTGGTCGTCGATGTCCTCTAGGTTGCCGTACCAGGCGATGACCTTGCCATCCTCACCGCGCCGGGGAAAGGCGCGAGCGCGAAACCAGCGGAAGGACCCGTCCGTGAGCCGTAGGCGGTAGCGCGCGTCTGCAGGTTCTCCATGTTCCTGGTTCAGGGCCGCCAACCAGGCGATCTGTAGGTCCTCCAGATCGTCCGGGTGAACGACTTGCAGCCAGCCCCAGCCCAGGCCGTCGCGGAGGGAAATTCCCGTCAACTCGCACCATCGTGGGCTGAGCTCGGTCAGCGCCCCGCCAGCGTCGCTGAGCCAGGGTATCTGCGGGTTGAGTTCGACGGAGTAGCGGTAATGCTCCTGACTTCGTTTGAGGGCGGCGATCAGGCTGCTCATCTCGATGCGCGACTGCAGCAGCTGGACGAAGCCCGTATGGCTGTTTGCCAGCGAGCGCAGGATAACACCGCCGGCGACCAGGAAGTCCACGCCCGTGGCGACAAGGTACCAGTCCTTTGACAACAGCAGCTTTATCGTGACGGGTAGCGCACCAAAAAGCAGGACGAACCACCCGGCCACCGGGAAAGCCTGCAGGCAGTAGCAGCAGCTAATCGCGCCCACGAAGACGTAAAGCGCGATTGCGGCGCTTCGCGAGGGGTCCGTTTCGCTCAGAAGCAGAAGCCCCCACCCTCCAAAGGCGCCGCTCAGGAGAACGGAAGCGACAATCGTGCCCCGCAGGTAGCGTCGGATAGAGGTGGCCTGGAGAATCTGGACAGCAGGATAAGTGGATTTTCTGCCTGACGGCGGCCAGGATGGCCGCGTGACAGGAGTAGCGATGAGTAAACGACCCCGCCGGAATCACAGCCCGGCTTTC
>NZ_NOIW01000171.1:0-6949 GCF_002708645.1 Sphingobium sp. IP1 | reverse complement strand
GCAGCGCCGCCCGCCAAAAGCTGATCGAGAAGCTCATTCGGTATGGCAGGTTCTTTGCGTCGTGACATAGTGGGACTCCTTGTTGCCCATTATGCCCGGCCACACACGGAAATCCTGACAGTCCCCTTCGCTGGCGCAGCCGGCATAAGCCAGCGCTTGAACCACTCCATCGAACGACGATAGATCGCTAGACGGTGCGCCGGCTGCCACTTGATGTGATGCTCGTCCGGGAAAACATACATTTCCACCGTCTTCCCTGCTGCTTCAAGAGCATGATAGGCAGGTAGAGCCATCCGAAACTCGTCGTCTGATAGCTGCATGAGGAGCGGCGCGGTCACCTTGCCAGGATTGTCCAGCATGGCGTAATCCTGCCAGAACTGCCGACCATCTATGCCTCGGGGCGGATATCCCCAGCGCACAAGATCGAGATAATATTCTTCGCTGACGCTGTCATAATTGCTGACATCTTCGCAGCAGCTGCTGACGGCAGCGGCCCGAAATCTGGTCGAGTTCATCAACGCGAATTGTACTGTGGACGCCCCATCGCTCAGGCCGCTGATACCGATCCGGTCCGGATCCACAATGCCTTGCGCGACCAGCTTCGAAATGGCGGCCTCCAGAGCTGCCAGGACATGGCGCCTGTCAGCCCAACCCTTGACGTTATTGCGGCTGAAGGCGGACCAGTCTGCTGCTGGAAAGTGGCTGGCATAGTCTGCTGGCCTTTGGAAGCTCAGGACCGCAAATCCTTGCGCTGCCAGGGGGAGAATGGGATATTCATCGCCGGTCCCTCCGCGCAGAAAGCCGCGGCTGATATATTGGACGATGACGAGAGGCAGCTTCCTGCCGGGGCGATAATCGGGTGGGAGCGTGAGGTCACCAAAAGCCTCGCCCCCGCTAAATTGCCATATCATCCTGTGCGTGGGCCCGAACTTATGGGCCGCGAAGGTGGGATTGGGTTCGTAGATGCTTCTCAACCTACCATCGGTGACGGACAAGCCGACCAGGCGCCGCGGTTCCAGGCTGCTTTCATAGCCGCACAGAAGTTCATCGCCCCCAGCCTGGCAACCAAAGAGCAGATGTTCGGTGATGAAAAGCCGGACCGGATCGCCGCTGCCCGCTTTCCAGCGATAGAGGGCGAGGCGGCTTCTTTCTGCGGGCCCTTCGGTCCGCATGAAAAGCACATGATCATCCTTGCTCCACCAGCTGCCGAGCAATTCTCCTGAGCAGACCTGGCTCTTGCAGCTTATCGTCCTTTCACCGATCTTGACGTGAAGACGGACAGGCGAACGGATCTCATTGTCTCGCTCCGGGCTCGTCCAGGCGACAGCATTGCGGCTATCGCTGGTCGAGACATTGGTAGCGCCTTTAGGGGCTAAGATCGCAAGCGGTTTGAAGGCTGGCGCCGCCTCGCCCTTCTCGGCCATGCTGGCGTTGCCGGTTGTGATATCGATCCGGACATAGGTGTAGCCGAGAGCGGTACCTGGAAACGGAAGGGCGCGGGCCGCCTGCCAGATCCTGTAATCATAGCGGAAGCCATGCAGACCCTCTGCCTCTATTTCCCGATCTGCTTCCACCCGCGCGGAATCTGTCTCCAGCAGGACAGACTGTCCATCTGCAGCCCATTGCAAATCGACAATCGGCAAGTCGCCGTTGGTGAGGGGGAAGGCTTTGCTCCCGTCCGCGCGGGCCAGCCAGAGGCGAGTCTGCCCCTTGTCGCGGCGAACATAGGCAAGCAGCCTTCCACTGGGCGACCAGCGCGGGGTGAGCGGCATGGGCAAGCCGATAGGAAAAGCCTGAAGCCGGCGATTGGAAAAGGTCGCCTTGATGAACTCGCCACCTTCATCCGCCACGATCGGTGCATGGGCGCCGTTCCTGTCAACGACTAATAGCCTCAGGCAATAGCTGTTGGTCGCTGCATCAGCCATCCGCATCTGCAACGCGATCTGCTTGCCGTCCGGTGACAGCGCGATATGGGATGCGTTGGCAGGGCTGGAGCCGCCGTCCCCGAAGTCCCACAATGCCGTCAGATCTTCTGACGTCACATAGCTACCCTTCTTCGCGCTCTGCTCCACAGCTGTCGGCGGTGTGGAGCAGAGCGCTGCAGCACCGGTCGGCAGGGCGCCGGCGGCCGCGAGCAGGGCAGCAGATAGAGACAGCCTTGATCGCTGCATTTTACCAGGCCTTGGTCAGCTGCAGGGATAGGACGCGGCCAAGCGGGTTGGCATTCTGCGGATCATAGCCGATGGCGCTGATGCCATTGAACGAGAAGGCCGCATAGGGCGGATCCTTGTCAAAGAGATTGGTAGCACCGAGCGTCAGGTTGAGGCCACGCAGCGCGCCTGTATCGTTTTTGAACCGGTAGCTGATCTGAGCGTCGAGCGTCGTCCAGGATGAGACATGCTCATTCGGTGTGACGATGTTATTCTTGTAGCCACCGACATAGCTGACGCTCAAGAGCGCTGACAGGCTGTCCGACGCCCAGCCTGCATGTCCTCTCAAGCGAAGGTCGACCGGATTATTGATGCTGTTGAGGATGTTTACCGATGGCGCCGATGCGCTGGCTGCGCGCGAGAATTTGAACAGATAACTTCCATCGACGCCGACGCGGGCTTCGCCGACGCCGGCTTTGAAACGATATTGGACATCGAAATCCATACCCTTCTGCCGGGTGACAGCGAGATTTTGCGTGCGCGCGTCGATGAAGATATCCACATCACTTGCCGCGAGACCATAATAGTCGATGAAATTGGGCGAGCTGACATAGGATTGCAGCATCTCAAGCGACGGGTTCTCGTTGATGAGCGCTGCATAGCTCGCGCGATTGTTCAGCATCTGGAACAGCACCGATGTAAGATCGACGATTTGATCCTTGTAGCGGATGTCGAAATAGGTTGAGGCAATGCGCAGCCCGGGAAGTAGCTCGGGTTCATATACAAAGCCAAAGGTCATCGTTCTGGCTTTCTCGGGCTGCATGTCGGTCATGTTGCCGCGATAGAACATGACGTTACTCGTTCCGGTGAGGGAAGCAGGATCGGTCACTGGCGTGATGAAAAATACGTCGGAATCCGGTGTCTGGAGCAATTCTGTAAAACCTGGCGCGCGGAAGGAGGTGCCAAAGCTGCCCTTGAGTTCCAGGCCGTCGACAGGCTTCCACGAAAGGCCGAATTTGGGATTGGTGCTATTGCCGAAATCGCTGTAATTTTCGCGTCGTACCGCCAAAGAAAGGGTGAGCGACCGAATGGCAGGGAGGCTGTTATCCTCGCCGATGATCGGTATGAATAACTCGCCATAGATCGCTTCGATGTTGCGCCTGCCTTGCGTGCCGGCGGTCGAGATAATGGGCGTGAGGCTATATTGATCGGAGACAGTGCGGGAGGAGAAACGCTCGTTGCGATGTTCCACGCCCAGGGCGAGGCGGGCCTGACCGCCCGGAAGATCCATGAGAGGCCCGTCGCCACGAAGCGCGCCGGACCAGATGGTCGATACATAGCCGGTGCGGGTGGAGCCGCGAATATAGTCGAGCACGGACTCACTGTTGCTTATGCCGTCGCCGAACGGGTTAAGAGCGATTGCGGGATCGCTACTTGCTCCCGCCACGGCAAGCCTGGCGAAATTGGGAAGATTGACCGAACCGAAATTCTCTTCCTGTCGGCCATAGGCTCCTCGCATCTCGACTGACCAGCCGCCAAGCCTGAGTATCCCCCCGGCGTTGAGGCCGAGCCCTTCAACCTTGCCCTGATCCGTGCGAGCGCCAAGTTCGCTGGTAAAATCATAGCGAACGCTGACAGGCTGGCTGGTGCCGATCGGGTCGACATAATAGGGATTGTCGGGCGTAATGGTGACAGACGATTGATAACCGGCGGGATTGACCCTCTTGCTGAAGGATCGCCTGGCATAAAGGCCTTCGGCATCGATGGTGAGCCTGTCTGTCAAATCCTGTTCGATGCGGCCATAAGCGGAGTAGCGCGTCTGACGGGGGAGCAGATCGGCATGGTCCCAACCATCCTGGAGGTTGAGCGTGCCTGCGGTCAGGTCGGCAGCGCTCAAGCCTGTTCCATCCTGGCCTTTAGGGATCGCATAGCTTTGCCCACCTGCGATGATATTGCCGGGATTGGCAAATTGAAGCCTATAGTCATCACCGCCCCATGGACGCAGATCCTGTGTAGCATAGCCTCTGTCGGATGCTGAAAGGCGGCTTCGGCGATAATATTCCACCGCGAGCACGGCGCGACCGGAACGCCATTTCGTGCCAAGGATCTGACTTGCCTGGACCTCATCATAGTCACCATCGGCGGTGCCGATGCGAAAACTGGTCTCATTTCCCTCAAATTGCCGTCTGGTGATGAGATTGACCACGCCCGCCACGGCGTCCGAGCCATATATGGCCGATGCACCGTCAGCCAATATCTCGATCCGTTCGATTGCGCTGATGGGGATCATGGAGATGTCGGTGAAAACCCCACCTGACCCGCCCAGCGCCGGACGGTTGCCGTTGAGCAGCACCAGGGTCGATGAGGGGCCAAGGCCCCGCAAGTTGATAGAGGAGCCGTAGGAAGCATTGAGGTTTGCGCCGCTCGCACCTGTAGCCCCGGCGGTTGTTTCGTTGGAGCCGCCGCCATAGGCTTGGGGTATCGACTGGAGAATCTGCTGGGCTGACACATAGCCGCTTTCGCCGATCGCCTTGCGGTCGAGGCGAATGACGTTGGATCCAGGGGCATCGGTACCCCTTATACGTGACCCTGTAACCGATATCAGAACATCCGTCGCGCTGGTTGCCTCCTCGCGCGACGGTGCCTCTCGCCCCCGCAGAGTTATCGTACGATCCCTGATCTCGGCAGTGAGGCCCGACGGCGCGAGGAGGGCGGTCACGGCTTCTTCGACCGTGTAGGCGCCGGCTAGCGATGGGGCGCGCGCGCCCTTGAGGCTCTTGGGGTCGGCGACGAGTTGGTAATCGCTGCCGCGCGCGACGCTTCGCAAGGCTGTGGCAAGATCCTGTTCAGGCAGGTTATAAGTCTTTTGCGCGTCCTGCGCATGTGCCTGACTGCAAATAGCGCCCATGCAAAGTGCAGCGCTGGTCATCAGCGCAATCTTTACGATCCCCATTATGTGCCCCTATTTCATGCTGCCTCCATTTTTGAGGCTCAATAGGGAAGACGGGAATCTGCTTTTCTAAAGCTGATTGGCCGAATTATTTCTTTTCGGTCAAAATAAGCTTGTTGGGTTTCGATCGGTCGATGGTGGCATCAAGAAAGCTGGCCAGTGCCTGCGCGACACGCTCGATGTCGCGAATGTCGATATCGGCGAATATCTCGCGATTGCCGAGCGCTGGCGTCGCCAGTTCGATCTTGGTCTCGCTATAGCTGTTGGCCTCAGCGATGACCTCATTGATCGGTACATTGTCGAAACTCTTCACGCCGCTCACCCACTGCTGCTCGGATCGAGGTGCAGGAATGACGGAAATCTCGGTCGCGAGTCTAGTCGTCAGCTTGAGCAACTGGCCGGGCCGAAGCTGAAGCGACGTCGCCTGGTCGGCGGGGATCGGGCGCGTAAAGGCTATCATGACGGGGGTGTCGATCGGATTGACGCGGACACCATCTCTCAAGGTCATATCGAAACTGCCGCCCTGGCTTGTTACGGTCGTGCCTGCGGCATGCACGACGAAAGGCCTTTGAGCGTCCGGCGCGACGCTGAACCGTGCCCGGCCCCGCTTGATTTCCACATGACGATCTGTGGCGGTAATCTCCACGAGAAGAAGCGTGTCGGTGTCGAGAAGGACCGATGTGCCGTCGCTAAGCCGCTCGGTACGCTTTTCTCCCACCCGGGTCTCGATCGGCGTGCGGGCTTCGCTTTGCGCGATCAACCTTGGCGCGTCATCTTGCGATCGCCACCAGATACCGCCGGCAACGAGCATGAGCGCGAGAGATGCGGCAAGGGGCACAAACGGTCGGAAGCTTCGCTTGTTCTTGGGCGGCTGCAGCCGGCGTGAACGCATGCGAAGCTCTGCAGCGGCGCCGCCTGCCTCAAGCATTTCGCGAACGGCGACGAGATAGCGCGCCTCACGGGACGGATCTGCCGCCACCCAGGCGGAGAAGGCAGCCTGATGCTCCCCCAGCCTGTCGAGGGCGGTAGGATCGGGAACGGCATGGTGATCAGCAAGGATGAGCATCGCCCACTCCATTGCCTCCTGATTGTCGCGCGCCGCTCGGGCAGCGCCTATGTCAGTCATCATTGGCCTCACGATGGGCGACCACATGCTTGATGGCCCTTAGCATATGCTTTTGAACCACCCAGAGCGGCACATCCAGCTCCTTGGCGATCTCGACATAGGTCTGCCCTTCGACGCGGTTCCGCAGGAAGATGTCGAGCGTATCTGGTTTGAGCTGGTCGAGGATCAGCTTCCAACGGGCAAGATCCTGGCGCGCCTGCGTTTCGCGGTGGGTGTCGCTGGCGGCAATGAGGTCGAGATCGTCATCGAGCAATGTCGAGCGGCGCGATAGAAGCGTCGAACCGCGCGCGATGAAATCGCGCAGCAAATTGGTTGCGATGCGGGTGAGATAGGCTTGAGGGCTTTCCAGCGCCTGGGCGGGGGCTGCGCGCACGAAGCGCGTGAAGGTTTCCTGGGCGAGTTCGTCGGCATCGGCCTGGTTGCCGAGCTGGCGCGTGAAGAAGCGCATGAGGCGGGGCTTCTCCCTGTTGTAGAATTCCGGAAAGCGAAAGGGTTCGCTGCCGGAATCTCTCTGCCTGGTCGGATCGCATAGGCGATCCTCGCTTCTGCCTTGGCTCATTCGTCGCACCTATGTCCTCTCGGGGCGACGGCCAAAGCCGGTTGTGGTTTAGCTGAGGTCTTTTCTCTCCTGCAAACAGGCGCACGATGGTGCTGCACGATGAAGGGAGATGACACGATGACGAAGAAGATCACGAACCCCGAGATACTGGCGATCCGGGCAGC
>NZ_NOIW01000170.1:0-7386 GCF_002708645.1 Sphingobium sp. IP1 | reverse complement strand
CACGGCCTGTTTGCATGAGCGGCCGGCGCCCGCCGCCCGATCCCGCCAAACCCCGATCGATAGACCGGCGCGAATTGAACGCGATCGAGGCAGCGCGAGAAAAAACCAAACCCGCCCCGCCGCGCCCGGCACCGGCCGAGCCCCCCTTCGCCGAACTGGTCGCCGCCACCAATTTCTCCTTCCTGCGCGGCGCCTCCCACGCCAGCGACATGGTGGAACGCGCCATGGCATTGGGCCTCACCGGCATCGGCATTGCCGACCGCAACAGCGTCGCCGGCGTGGTCCGCGCCCATGTCGCCCTCAAAAAGGCCCCGGAAAAGGCGCGCGCCGCCTTGATGAAGGCCAGGGAAGAGGCCGGCCTGCCGCTCATGCTCAGCCCAGAGGAGGAACAGGGCTGCGAGAGCGACCTGCGCCTGGTGGTCGGCGCCCGGCTGGTGTTCGTCGACGGCACGCCCGACATCATCGCCTATCCACGCACCCGCCGCGGCTGGGGCGAACTCACCAAATTGCTGACGGTCGGCAATCTCCGCTCGATCAAGGGCGACTGCATCCTGCGCTATGAGGATCTGACCGGTCATCTCGACGAATTGCAGCTGATCGTCCTGCCCTATGCCAGCGCGACCGAGCAGCAGGCGCATCGACACCCGGTCGATTATGATTTTGCCGATCGTCCGCCCGGCGAAGCGATCCGCCAGAAGCATCTGAGCCTGGTCCCGCCACCGCGCCCGACCGAACTGGAAGCCCTGTTGCTGCGCCTCCATCGCCTGGCCCCTGGTCGCATCTGGCTGGGCGCCGCGCTGCGCCGCGACGGGCGCGATGCGCGACGGCTGGCCGGCTTCACCGATCTGGCGGCGCGGACCGGCGTGCCGCTGCTGGCGACGATGGACGCCCTTTATGCCAGCCCCGAACAGCGGCCACTGCAGGATGTGCTGAGCTGCATTCGCGAGGGCACGACCATCGCCAGGGCGGGCAGGAAGCTGGAGGCCAATGCCGAGCGCCATATCCATGCCCCGGCCGAGATCGCCCATCTGTTCCGCACCTGTCCGCAGGCGGTGTCCGAAACGATCCGCTTCCTCTCCACCATCCGCTTCACCCTGGACCAACTGCGCTACGAATATCCGCACGAGCCGGTGCCGGAGGGCTGGAGCGCGCAGCAATGGCTGGAGGAACTGACCGTCAGCGCCGCCCATGCCCGCTATGGCCCGGTCATCCCCCACAAGGTGCGCACGCTGATGGACGAGGAGTTCAAGCTGATCGGCGAGCGCAACTATGCCTATTATTTCCTGACCGTACACGACATCGTCGCCTTCGCGCGCAGCAAGGGCATATTGTGCCAGGGGCGCGGATCGGCGGCCAATTCGATGGTTTGCTTCCTGCTCGGCGTGACCTCGGTCGACCCGCAACAGCATGACCTGCTCTTTTCCCGCTTCGTGTCGGAGGAGCGGGACGAGCCACCCGACATCGACGTCGATTTCGAACATGAGCGGCGCGAGGAGGTGATGCAATATATCTATGAGCGCTATGGCCGTCATCGCGCGGGCATCGCCGCGACCGTGATCCATTATCGCTCGCGCAGCGCCGTGCGCGAGGTCGCCAAGGTGCTGGGCCTCAGCGAAGATGTCGCAACCCGCCTCTCCAGCACCGTCTGGGGCAGCTATTCGGGCGATGTCGGCGACCAGCGCATCGTCGAGGCCGGCTTCGCGCTCGACAACCCGCAGATCATGCAGCTCCGTGCGCTAATCGGCCAGTTGCTGGATGCCCCCTTCCCCCGTCACCTGTCCCAGCATGTCGGCGGCTTCGTGCTGACCCAGAATCGGCTCGACGAGACGGTGCCGCTCCATCATGCGGCGATGGCCGACCGCAGCTGCATCGAATGGGACAAGGATGATATCGATGCGCTCGGCCTGATGAAGGTCGACATATTGGCGCTCGGCATGCTGACCTGCATCCGCAAGGCGTTCGATTTGATGCGCGACCAGGGGCTGGGCGACCATCGCCTGACCGTCGACCTCAATTCCAGCGATCCGGCCGTCTATGACATGCTCTGCAAGGGCGAGAGCATCGGCGTGTTCCAGGTCGAAAGCCGGGCGCAGATCAACATGCTGCCGCGCCTCAGGCCGCGCACCCTCTATGACCTGACCGTGCAGGTGGCGATCGTGCGGCCCGGCCCGATCGAGGGCGACATGGTCCATCCCTATCTGCGCCGCCGCTGTGGCGAGGAAAAGGTGACCTATCCCTCGCCCAGCCCGCAACATGGCCCGGCGGATGAACTCAAGAGCCTGCTCGGCAAGACCTATGGCGTCCCCCTGTTCCAGGAACAGGCGATGAAGCTCGCCATTACGGCCGCCGAATTTGAACCTTCCGAAGCCAACCAGCTCCGCCGCGCGATGGCGACCTTCCGTAATGTCGGCACCATCCATCATTTCCGCGAGAAGATGATCAACGGCATGACCGGGCGCGGTTATGAGGCGGAGTTTGCCGCGCGCTGCTTCAAGCAGATCGAAGGGTTCGGCAGCTATGGCTTTCCCGAAAGCCATGCCCTGTCCTTCGCCCGGCTGGTCTATGTCTCGGCCTGGATCAAATGCCACCAGCCCGCCATCTTCGCCTGCGCCCTGCTCAATTCCCAGCCGATGGGCTTCTATGCCCCGGCCCAGCTGGTCCGCGACGCGCGCGAGCATGGCGTCGCCATCCATGATGTCGACGTCAATATGAGCGGCTGGGACAATGGCCTGGAACCGCTGTTGCGCAGCCGCCGCGCGGACAAGGGCGAAGGCAACGGCCGGGCGCTGGCGCTGCGCCTTGGCCTGCGCCAGGTCGACGGTTTCCGTGAACAATGGGCAGCGCAGATGGTGGCGGCACGGGCGGAGAGCGGCCTCTTCACCAGCATCGAGGATATGGCCCGGCGCGCCGGCCTGCCAGCGCGGGCGCTGCGGCTGCTGGCCGATGCCGATGCCTGCCGCTCGCTGGGGCAGGACCGGCGCACCGCCTTATGGGAGGCGCGGCGCACCCCGTCGGACGAACTGCCGCTGTTTGCCGCCGCCCGCCGGCACGACCGCGCCGCCCGCGAACTGGGGGAGGAGGCGGATGCGATGCTGCCCGCCATGCCGCTCGCCGAACAGGTGATGGACGATTATGCGGTGACCCGCCTCTCGCTCAAGGGCCATCCGATGCAGTTCCTGCGCCCGGTGTTCGCGGCCCAAGGGGTGCTGAGCTGTGCCCAGACCAGCGCGGCGAAGAATGGCGCGCGCGTCCGTACCGCCGGCGTGGTGCTGGTGCGCCAGCGGCCGGGCAAGGGCAATGCCGTCTTCATCACCATCGAGGATGAGACCGGCATCACCAATATCCTGCTCTGGGCGCGCCTGTTCGAGCTGCAGCGCCGCCCGGTCATGGCCAGCCGGCTGATGCTGGTCGAGGGCGAGGTGCAGCGCAGCAAGGAAGGCGTCGTCCATCTGATGGCCAGCCGCATCCATGACCGCACCGCCGACCTCAACCGATTGTCGCAATCCGAACCGCCAAAACAGGCCGCCCCCGCTGCCCGTCACCCCCGCGACGTGCGCATCCTGCCCAAATCGCGCGACTTCCATTGAGATTGCGAGGACGGCTAGCGGCCATTCACTGTCGTCGGCTTGTTCGATCGTCGGTCAGAAAAGCGGATCTCGCCGGTTCCGTCATCCCGGACTTGATCCGGGATCCATTCAGCGCTCCCCATCCGCCATGGCGCAGAATGGATCCTTACTTCGTCAGGATGACGCCGGCTAGAACTTGCAAGAAACGACCAAGTGCGGACATTCCTCCCCGGTACGGGGAGGTGGCAGCGCGAAGCGCTGACGGAGGGGCAGGAGCCTATTAGTGCTGCGCTATTGGGCCTGTGCCCCTCCACCACTCGCTGCGCGAGTGGTCCCCCTCCCCGTACCGGGGAGGAATGTCCGCTTCCCACCCATCCTACACCACCGGCGTCAGCAGCGCCTCCCCTGCAAACCAGGCATCCAGATTGGCGACCGCCAGGTCGGCCATCGCCTTGCGGGTATGGACGGTGGCGCTGCCCTGATGGGGTTGCAGCACGACATGGTCCATCGCGAACAGCGCTTCGGGCACATGCGGTTCGTGCGCGAACACATCCAGCCCCGCGCCGGCGATGCGCCGGTCGGCCAGCCGCTCGACCATCGCAACCTCGTCGATCACCCCGCCCCGGCTGATATTGACGATCACGCCATCCGGCCCGAGCGCGTCCAGCATCGCGCCGTCGACCAGCTTGGCCGCTTCCGGCCCGCCCGACGTGGCGACGATGATGACGTCGCTCTGGCGCGCAAAGTCGATCGCGTCGGCGACATAGCGATAGGCGGTGTCGGCCGCCGGCTTGCGGTTATGATAGAGGATCTCGCCGGCCACCGGCTCCAGCCGCTTTGCGATCGCCCGGCCGATCCGGCCGAGCCCCAATATGCCGATGGTCGCGCCGGTCACCCGGCCGGACAGCGCCGGCTTTTCGCCCCGCGCCCAGCCGCCCGACCGCACCAGCCGGTCATTGGCCGCGATGTTGCGCACCGTCGCATAGAGAAGGCCGACGGCCAGGTCCGCGACATCGTCGGTCAGCACGTCGGGCGTGTTGGTGACGCGGACGCCCTTGGCGCGGGCATGGTCGATATCGACCTTGTCATAGCCGACCGAGAATAGCCCGATCATCTCCAGCTTCGGCAGCGCGTCCATGATGGTGGCGGGCGCCCCGACCGATCCGAAGCTGACCAGCGCTCGCGCTTCCAGCACCTCCGCCGGCAGCGCGGACAGATCCGCATCCGCCGCCACATTATGGACGGTGAAGCGCTGCTCCAGCTGGTCGGTCAGATAGGGATAGAGCGGGCCATAGGCGACGATGGTCGGACGGGTCTGATCGGTCATGCCCTCCATCTAGGCACGGCGCAGGCCGATCGCCACCCCGCCCCGCCAATTGACAGCCTCTTTCCCTCGTCTTAGCCCGATGTCATGGCCAGCGTTTCCCCTGACACACGTTTCGGCCTGCGCCGCCAGGCCCGCCTTCCCGGCCCGCTGCCGCTATCGAGCGGCGCCAGCCTGTCCCCGGTCGACATCGCCTATGAGACCTATGGGCAGATGAATGCGGACAAATCCAACGTCATCCTGATCTGCCACGCGCTGACCGGCGACCAATATGTCGCATCGGACCATCCCGTCACCGGCAAGCCGGGCTGGTGGTGGCGGATGGTGGGCGAAGGCAAGCCGGTCGACCCGGCGCGCCATTTCATCATCTGCTCCAACGTCATCGGCAGCTGCATGGGGTCGTCCGGCCCCGCCAGCATCGACCCGGCGCTGGGCGATCCCTATGCGATGCGCTTCCCGGTGCTGACCATCGCCGACATGGTGCGGGCGCAGGCGATGCTGCTCGATCATCTGGGCGTCGATCGGCTGGCGGCGGTGATCGGCGGGTCGATGGGGGGCATGCAGGCGCTGACCTGGCCCACCCTCTTCCCCGACCGGGTCGAACGCTGCGTCGTCATCGCCTCGACCGCACGCCACAGCGCCCAGAATATCGCCTTTCACGAAGTCGGGCGCCAGGCGATCATGGCCGATCCGCTCTGGCGCGGCGGCGACTATTATGCCGATGGCAAGGTGCCGAGCGCGGGCCTCGCCGTCGCCCGCATGGCGGCGCATATCACCTATCTCTCCGAAGCGGGCCTGACCGAGAAATTCGGCCGCCGGCTGCAGGGCCGTGACGCCAAGACCTTCGGCTTCGACGCGGACTTCCAGGTGGAGAGCTATCTGCGCCATCAGGGGCTGAGCTTCGTCGAGCGGTTCGACGCCAACTCCTATCTCTACATCACCCGCGCCATGGACTATTATGACATTGCCGAGGATCATGGCGGGTCGCTGGCCAAAGCGTTCACCGCGACGCGGGCGCGCTTCTGCCTCGTCAGCTTCGACACCGACTGGCTCTATCCCACTGCCGAATCCCGCGCGATCGTCCATGCGCTCAACGCCTCGGGCGCGCAGGCCAGCTTCGTCGAACTGTCCAGCCCCTTCGGCCATGACGCCTTCCTGCTCGAAAGCCCGGAACTGAACCGGGTGGTCGATGGCTTCCTGCGCGGTGGCCGGGCATGAGCGATCTCCTCCGCCCCGATCTCGCGCTGATTGCCCGCACCGTGCGGCCGGGCACGCGGGTGCTGGATGTCGGCTGTGGCGACGGCGCGCTGATGGCGGCATTGCGCGACACCAGCCAGGCCGATGCCCGCGGGCTGGAGATCGACGCATCCAATGTCGCGGCTGCGGTCGGCCGCGGCCTGTCGGTGGTGCAGGGCGACGCCGACACCGACCTTGCCTATTATCCCGACGCCAGTTTCGACTATGCGATCCTCAGCCAGACGCTGCAGACGACCCGGCGCCCCGACCTGGTGGTGGAGGAATTGCTGCGCATCGGCCGCCAGGCCTTCGTCTCCTTCCCCAATTTCGCCCATTGGCGCGGCCGCCTGTCGCTGCTGTGGGGCGGTCGCATGCCGGTGACGCGGCTATTGCCCGACACCTGGTATGACACGCTCAACATCCATCATGTGACGGTGGATGATTTCCGCGCGCTGGTGAAGGATCGCGGCTGGACCATCGATGGCCAGTGGTTCCTGAAAGGGGACAAGGAAACCACCCATGCGAACGCCAATCTGTTCGCCGAACATGCGGTGTTCCTGCTGCGCAGATAGCCGCCCGTCAGGCCGGCACCGCTTCCACGAATGGTGCGATCACCGCCCGCGCCCGCGCGACATAATCTGCCTTCTCGCCCACCGGCGCGACATAATGGAGCGCCGCTTCCGCATCCGCCATCGATCCGCCCCGCGCGATCATCCAGGCGGCGAGATAGGGCGCCGACAGGCATCCGCCGGCCGTCGCGACATTGCCATGGGCGATGAAGGGCGCATCGATCACCCGCACCCCCGCCTCCATCACCCAGGGCTTGGTGGTCAGGTCGGTGCAGGCCGGCAGATCGCCGACCAGGCCCAGCTTCGCCAGCAGCAGCGTGCCCGAACATTGCGCCCCGATCAGCTGGCGCGCCGGGTCGAGCGCGATCCGGCCCAGCATCGCCGCATCGGTCGCAATCTCGCGCGTGCGGATGCCGCTGCCGATCAGCACCGCGTCCGCTTGCGCCGCAAGGTCCAGCGGCCGCTGCCGCTGCACCGTCACCCCGTTCATCGACGTCACCGTCTCGTCGGGCGCGGTGATATAGGCGGCCCAGCCCTGCGGCTTCATCCGGTTGAGGATGGCGGCGGCGATGAAACTGTCCAGTTCGTTGAACCCCTCGAACGTCAGTATCGCAATCTGCATGGGCCATCCTCCTGCGCCGTCACCCGCCTGCCATAGCCCCTTGCCCGCCCGCGCCCATGGCCTGCAAAC
>NZ_NOIW01000017.1:0-83925 GCF_002708645.1 Sphingobium sp. IP1 | reverse complement strand
GAACCAGCGCTGCACGTCGCCGTTCAGCGGATTATAGTCGCGGCTCTGATAATGGGGCTGGTGCGGCTGGCGGCTGAATTGTCCAGCGGCGCAGTGGAAGGTGGCATGGCGGCGGCGGCGGTAACGGCCGCCATCGGCCATGAAGAGATCGGGGCCAAGATCGTTCCAGCTGCGGGCAAAGGGCGCCCAGTCGGCGGCGCTGATATCCAGCTGGCGCAGCAGGTCGGCGCCGGCCAGGCGGGCATAGCCATCCTGTTCCAGCGCCTGGTCGATGGTGGGCAGGCAGTCCGTATCGCTCATTTCCATCCTCATAGACAGGGGAGGAAACGAGCGACAGGGCCAGTTGCCACAAGCAGGATACAGGAAAAGCCGTTCGTCCTGAGTAGCCCCTTCGACTGCCTGCCAAGGCAGGCGCTCAGGACGGGCATTGAGCGAAGTCGAAATGGCATATCGAAGGATGCTTCGATACGGGACTTCGACAGGCTCAGTCCCTACTCAGCACGAACGGTTACTGGTTTTCTAAGCCGTCAGTAGATCGTCGGCACCATGCCGCCTTCGACCTTGACCGCCGCGCCGTTGGTGGCGGCCGCCAGCGGGCTGGCGAGATAGGCGGTCATCGCGCCGACTTCATCGGCCTCGATCAGCCGCTTGATCAGCGAGAGCGGGCGCAGCTTGGTGAAGAATTCGGCCTCGCGCTCGGCTTCGGATGCGTCCTTATTCTCGACCACGGAGCGGATGAACTCGACAATGCCTTCCGAGCGGGTCGGGCCGGGCAGCACCGAATTGACGGTGACGCCGGTACCGCGCGTATGTTCGGCGAGGCCGCGCGAGATGGCGAGCTGGGCCGACTTGGTCATGCCATAATGGATCATCTCGGCGGGCGGCAGCAGGCCGCTTTCGCTGGCGATGAAGAGGATGCGGCCCCAGTTCTTTTCGAGCATCTTCGGAAAATAATGGCGGGCGAGGCGGGCGCCGCTCACCACATTGACCTCGAACAGATGATGCCAGTCCGCGTCCGTGATGTCGGTGAAGTCCTTGGCCTCATAGATGCCGAGATTATTGACGAGGATGTCGATGTCCGGAACGGCGGCGATCAGCGCGTCGGCGCCCGCAGCGGTGGCGGGGTCGGCCAGCACCGGGCGGATGGTGCCGGCCTGCGAAAGCTCGGCGGCAGCAGCGTCCAGCTTGGCCTGGTTGCGGCCGGTGATGACGACCTCGACCCCTTCCTCAGCCAAGCGCTTGGCGATGGCGAAGCCGATGCCGGCAGTCGATCCGGTGACGAGGGCGGTCTTGCCCGAAAGCTGAAGATCCATGATGAATTCCTCTGAAAGTGACAGCGAAGTTGACAGCAAGATAGAGCATTTTGCATTGATGATTAGATTGCACTTTCGCATTTCAGAAGTGATTTGAAATCATGGATAACCGGTTCGGCGATATCGAAACCTTCCTGATGGTGGCGGGTGAAGGCAGTCTGGCGGCGGCGGCCAAGGCTTTGCGTCTGACGCCATCGGCGGTCAGCCGGTCGATCGCCCGGCTGGAACAAAGGCTGGGTGTCACCCTGTTGCGGCGGACGACGCGGGCGCTGGCGCTGACGCCGGAAGGTGTCACCTATCGCGACCGTATGGCGGTGCTGCTGGGCGACATGATGGCGCTGGAGGCGGGGCTGGGCGAGGATCGCACGACGCCGCGCGGGCTGCTACGGATCAACGCCTCGCCCTCCTTCGGCATCGAATGCCTGATCCCGATCCTGCCCGGCTTCCGAGAACTTTATCCGGCGGTGACGGTGGACCTGACCCTGTCCGACGCGATCGTCGATCTGGTCGAGGAGCGGGCCGATATCGCCATCCGCATCGGCCCGCTGCGCGACACAAGCCTGCGGGCGAAGAAGCTGGGCCATAGCGCGATGGTGCTGGTGGCAAGCCCGGCCTATCTTGCCCGGCGCGGCACGCCGCAGACGCCGGACGATCTGGACGATCATGACTGCCTGCGTTTCAGCTTCCGCCGCTCGATCGACGGCTGGCCGTTCCGCATCGGCGGAAAGCTGGTGCAGCGACCCGTACAGGGCAGCTTCTACGGCAATTCCGGGGAGGTGGTGCGCCAGATGGCGGTCGCCGGCGGCGGCATCGCCCGGCACGGCCATTTCCATGTCGCGAGCGACATCAGGGCGGGGCGCCTCGTCGAAGTGCTGGCCGACTATAATCCCGGCGACGGCGAGGATATCCACGCCCTCTACGCGGCAGAAGATCGCACCGCTGCGCGGGTGCGCGCTTTTCTCGACTATCTGGACGGAGCGATGAAGATGCCTGGCTGAGCGCTTCTCGGCTACAGGTTTGGGTTTTATGATCAGCGGCCTGAGGGGTGCGGAAACGATATGCGTTCAACCGGCAAAATTCTATCCGTAGCATGCGCGCTGCTCGCATTGGGGCTACCCAGCCAGGCTAACAGCTTTGAATGTTTTACCGGTCCCTTCATCATCGCCTTCGATTCCGACATTGCCTATGTGGACGAAGAGGCGCGGAATATTCTTGACCGGGTCAGTCGCCTTGCTGCGAACTGCGGCTATGGTCGGACCGTGATTGAAGGGCATGCCGACACGCGCGAAAATCCCGAGCTTGGGCGAAGGCGCGCGAAGGTGGTGCGGGCCTATTTGTCAGCGCATGGCATTCCGGAAGATGATATTGATATCAAAGCCCGTGGAGCGTCACGTCAGCGCTTAGCCACGGGCGCAAATGTCGCCGAACGTCAGAACCGACGGGTTGAAATCAGCTTTCATCCCATTTTTGCGCCGTTGCCGGCCAAGGCACGCGCGAAGCCGCAGCCTTGATCTTGATGCGAAAGGAAAAAGGGGCGCCCGCCGATGCCGGCGCCCCTTCGTCCGGTCAGAAGGCCACGACCATCGATCCGCTGATCGCGCGGGGCGAGCCGAGATAGGCGGTGGTGGCGGTGCTGGTCAGGCCGGTGCCCGAATAGCCGATATAGACCTTGTCGAACAGGTTGGTGACGTTGAGCTGGAAGAAGGTCTTCTTGAGGCCCCATTGCTCCAGCGAGAAGCGGGCGTCGAGGTCGACCAGCGTATAGCCGGGCAGCTTCACCGTGTTGATGTCGTTGACATAGCGCTCGCCGGTCCGCTTGATCTGGAGGCCAAGGTCGACCGGGCCGAGCGTGCCCTGGATGCGGCTGCCCAGCGTATAGACCGGCGCGCCGGCCTCGCGCTTGCCGGCGGTTGCGGCATAGGTGCTGGCGCCGGTCTGGACATCGTCCTTGATCTCCGACTTGAGGTAGGAGCCGAAGACGTAGAGCATCAGATCCTTGACCGGCCGCACCGCGACGCTGCCATCCACGCCATATTTGTCGACGCGGCCGAGGTTGCGGGTCACGCTGCAATCGCAATCGGCGTCATAGGCGGTCGCCAGGCGGTTGTTGTAGCGGGTGTACCAGCCCGACAGCTGCGCCTGGACGATGCCCGACTGATAGCGCAGGCCAAGGTCGAATGCGTCGGAGGTTTCCGGCTTGGGATTGCCCGAGCTGGAGCCTTCGTCGAAATAGAGCGCGCCATAGAGGGCGTCGGTGCCGGGCACGGACAGGTTCTTGGCATAGCTGGTGAAGATGCTGGCCTTGCTGGTGAACTTGTAGGTGACGCCAAGGTTGGGCAGCAGCTTGTTATAGTCGAACTTGCGCGACTGCGGCGCGGCATAGGCGCTGTTGGCGGCAAGCTGGGCATCGATGCCGGCCTGGGTCGCCGGGCAGTTGACGTTGCCCGATGCGTCGGTGGTGACGCAATATTGATTGAGGTCGCGGCTGAAGAAGGGCATGCGCGCGCCCAGCAGCAGGATGACCTGATCGTCGAGATAGGAACCGCGATATTCGCCCGAAATCTGGTTCAGCGTGGCATAGGATAGTCGGTTGCGCTTCTGCACGACATTGCCGTCGGCATCGACGATCGGGTTGTTGATCGGGAAGACATCGACCGGGCTGCCGTCCAGTTCCAGATAGCCGGCTTCGCCGGTCTGGCGATGACGGGCACGGTCATAAGTGTAGGACAGGCGCAGGCGATTGTCGGGGTCGATGTCGTAGGACAGGTTGGCGATCACGCCATAGCGTTTGGTCACGGTCTGGCTGGGTGACAGGACACGGACGAAATCCTGCGTGTCGCCATCGCCATTCAGGTCCACGCCGCCGACATAATAATATTGGGTCGAGCTGCTGGTGGCGGTGTTGCGGCTGTCCTTGAGATAATAGCCGCCCGTATTGCCGTCGGCGCTGGCGCCTTCATAGGCATAGGACGTGCCGCCGCCATTGGCCTTGGTATATTGGAAACTGGGATCGACCGTCAGCGTGAGGCCGCTGGCCAGGGTGAAGCGCGAATTGAGCCGGACATTGCCGGTGTTGGACGGGTTGTAGCGCCGCTCGAACGCCGAGCCGCAGCTATTGGCATAATCCGTGACGCCGGTCTGCGGCGTGTCCACGGTGCAGGTCGCGGTGTCGTAGAAGCGGCCGTCGGTCGTGCCGGGGAAGGTCGCGGTGGTATAGGTCGAACCGTTGAAGGTGTTGCGGTTCTGATTGTAATGGCCGGCCAGCGCGATGAAGTCGCCATTGCTGCCGATCGGCTGGTAGATCTTGCCATTATATTGCTGCTTATCGACGCCGCCATAATTGGTGTAGGTCGACTTGTTGGCCGCGCGCGAGGCGGAGAACCAGGCCTTGGTGCCGAAGGGCGTGAAGACGCCGGTCTGGAACATGCCGAAGATGCGGTGATAGGCGCGATCATCGTCATTGCCGCGGGCAACGATATTGCCATAGCTGGCGCTGATCATCGCGCCCATCTCGTCTGATGGCATCAGCGAACGGATATTGATCGTGCCGCCGGCGGCGGAGGCGGTCGGGCTGTCGACATCGGTCGAGCCCAGGCTGACGGTCGCCGCTTCGATGATTTCCGGATCGAGCTGCTGGTTGGTGTAGAGCGCGTAATTGCCCGAGTCATTGAGCGGTATGCCGTCGATCGTCTGCGACACGCGGTCGGAACTGAAACCCCGCACGGTGAAGCTGCCGCCCAGCGATCCCCAGGGGTCCTGGTTGGAGAAGCTGACGCCGGGCACCAGGTTCAGCGTTTCGTTGATCGCCTGGCCGGGGCGCTGGCGGGCGATGATCTCCTGGTCCAGCGTGACCTTGGCCTTGGGCGCTTCGGGAATCTTGACGCCGCCCACGCTCTGGTCGCCCTGCGCGCCGGTGACGATGATGCTGTCCTCGAAATCCTGCGAGCCGGTCGATTGCGCAAGCGCGATCGCCGGCGCAGCCGCCACGACCAGCGCGGCGCTGCACATCAATAGCTGTTTCATTGACCCGAAATCCCTTTTTACCATGTGCGACAAGGGTGCCGATTATCTGTTCTGGCACCGAGCTGTCCGTGACAGTCCCGCCCTGCAACTGGGATTTCGCTATGACAATTTTGTTAAAAGTGACACGACATATAAGTGAATTATATTTCAATATGCTGCATGATCTTCATGCTTGAAGTTTAATATTGAAATGTAAAAGTAATGGCGAGTTTTGTTTCGTATTTTCGTGCCGTTATTACTTCGTGTCAGCCGATCCAGTAGGGCACGATCTGGCGATTGTCGGGGTCGACATGGATCGGGCGGTCGGCGGGTGGGAAGGCGCGCTGGTCGCAGCTCTGGCGCGAGCAGAGGCGGCAGGTGATGCCGATCGGCGTCGCGGCGCCTTCCTCCTGCAGATGCAGGCCGTCGGCATAGACGAAATTGGCCGCATGGGCGACCTCGCAGCCCAGCACTACGGCGAAACGGCGCGGAGTGCGCTTGTAGCTGCCGGACGGCTTCACCAGCCCCTTGGCCATCGAGACATAGCGCACGCCGTCGGGGGTCTCGCCAAGCTGCACATTGATGCGGTCGGGCACGGCCACGGCCTCATGCACGTTCCACAGCGGGCAGGCGCCGCCGAAGCGGGCGAACTGCAGCCGGGTGGCGCTGTGGCGCTTGGTGATGTTGCCGGCCATGTCGACCCGGCAGAAGAAGAAGGGGATGCCGCGCAGGCCCGGCCGTTGCAGCGTGGACAGGCGATGGCAGGCCTGTTCGAAACTGACGCCGAAGGTGCGGGCCAGCCGGTCGATATCATGGCGCATCGTCCGCGCCGCCTCGCGGAAGGGGGCATAGGGCATCAGCAGCGCGCCGGCGGCATAATTGCCAAGTCCGATCGCGAGCAGCCGGTCGGCGCCGGTCACGGGCAGGCCGGCCTTGCGCACCACATCGGCAATCACCGCCTGTCCCTCCAGCATCATCAACTGGTGCGCCAGCATGAACTTGCGGCTTTCGGTCGGCAGGGCGGCGTTGATGAACAATTGCCGGTCGGCGGCGCGATAGGCGCGCAGGGCGCTGTCGGGCGTCTCCGCGATCAGCGTCTCGATGCCGTGGCGGCGAGCCAGCGCCTCGACCAGCATCCCTTCGTCCAGCACCTGGCCCTGGGCAAAGCTCTCGGCCATCTCCTCGGCCAGGCAGTCGAGGCTATGGACATAATTGCCCGCCTCATGAAACCAGTCGCGCGCCGCTTCCCAGGGCAGGCGGGCCTGCACCTCATGATCGTTGGCGATCGCCTCCTCGATCATGTTGATCCGCTCATTGGCGCGCATATGGGCGTTGTAGAGATCGACATAGCGGGCCGCGAACTCGGGAAATTGCAGGTGCAGCTTCTCGATCCGTTCCGGCTCCAGCGCCGGGCCGGGGAGTTCGGGATGGGACAGGGCAAAGGCGAAGGCGCCCAGCAATTGCTCATCCTCGCGGCTGTCGAAACTGGCCCAGTCGGTGGGAAAGGCATTGGCGAGCGCGGCCTTGACCTTGGCGGTCAGCGGGCGATCGTCATTTTCCATTTGGCTGAGATAGGATACGGATATGCCCAGTGCCTGCGCCATGGTCGCCTGGTCCATCCGATGGTCCAGGCGCAGCTGGCGCAGGCGTGGACCTGCGAATATACGATTGCCGCGTGCCATAATCCTTACCCTAATTTGCGAAGTCGCGATTTGCAAATTGGCAAATTTACATTTGCGAACTTTGCGTGCGGCTGGGTAGGGGAAGGGCAAGGCGGCGTCGGCCAAGCTATTGACGCCACGAATTTGGAGAGAAGCCTTTCATGTCGAAGCTCGCCATCATCGAACAGCTGGAAGCCAAGCGCGAGGGCGCCCGCATGGGCGGCGGCCAGCGCCGCATCGACGCGCAGCATGGCAAGGGCAAGCTGACCGCGCGGGAGCGGATCGAAGTGCTGCTGGACGAGGGCAGCTTTGAAGAGCTGGACATGTATGTCGAGCATAACTGCATCGATTTCGGCATGGACGAACAGCATATTCCGGGCGACGGCGTGGTCACCGGATCGGGCACGATCAACGGCCGCCTCGTCTATGTCTTCAGCCAGGACTTCACCGTCTATGGCGGCGCGGTGTCGGAACGGCACGCGATGAAGATCTGCAAGATCATGGACATCGCGATGAAGGTCGGGGCGCCGGTGATCGGCCTTAACGACAGCGGCGGCGCGCGCATCCAGGAAGGTGTCGCCTCGCTCGCCGGCTATGCCGAGATTTTCCAGCGCAACGTGCTGGCATCGGGCGTGGTGCCGCAGATCAGCGTCATCATGGGCCCCTGCGCGGGCGGCGCGGTCTATTCGCCGGCGATGACCGACTTCATCTTCATGGTGAAGGATAGCAGCTTCATGTTCGTAACCGGGCCCGACGTGGTCAAGACCGTCACCAACGAGGTGGTGACGCAGGAGGAACTGGGCGGCGCGATCACCCACACGACCAAATCGGGCGTGGCGGACGTGGCGTTCGAGAACGACATCGAAGCGCTGCTGGCGGTGCGTGATTTCGTCGACTTCCTGCCCGCGTCCAACAAGGAACCGGTGCCCGAGCGGCCGAGCGCGGACCCGTGGGACCGGCTGGAGGACAGCCTCGACACGCTGATCCCGGCCAATGCCAACCAGCCCTATGACATGCACGAGCTGATCCGCAAGGTGGTGGACGAAGGCGACTTCTTTGAAGTGCAGCCGGCCCATGCGGGCAATATCCTGTGCGGTTTCGGCCGGATCGAGGGCAAGACGGTGGGCATCATCGCCAATCAGCCGATGGTGCTGGCCGGCGTGCTCGACATCAACTCGTCCAAGAAGGCTGGCCGTTTCGTGCGCTTCTGCGATGCGTTCGAAATTCCGATCGTCACCTTCGTCGACGTGCCGGGCTTCCTGCCGGGCACCGCGCAGGAGCATAGCGGCATCATCAAGCATGGCGCCAAGCTGCTGTTCGCCTATGCCGAGGCGACCGTGCCGAAGATCACCGTCATCACGCGCAAGGCCTATGGCGGCGCCTATGACGTGATGAGTTCCAAGCATCTGCGCGGCGACCTCAACTATGCCTGGCCGACCGCCGAGATCGCGGTGATGGGCGCGAAGGGCGCGGTCGAGATCATCTTCCGCGGCAAGACGCCCGAAGAGATTGCCGAGAAGACCAAGGAATATGAAGACCGCTTCGCCAACCCGTTCGTGGCGGCGAGCAAGGGCTTCATCGACGAGGTGATCCAGCCCCACTCGACCCGCAAGCGGATCGCGCTGGGCCTGCGCAAGCTGCGCAACAAGGCGCTGGAGAACCCCTGGAAGAAGCACGACAATATTCCGCTCTAAATAACGACGTCATCCCCGCGAAAGCGGGGATCCATCCCCCGACATCGCTTCTTGGGGATGGGTTGGGAGATGGGTTCCCGCTTTCGCGGGAATGACGACATTGGGAATGATGTGATGAAACTCGGCCGTCTCAACCATATCGGCATTGCGACCCCTTCGCTGGAGGCTTCGCTCGCTTATTATCGCGACATCATGGGCGCGACGCTGACGCATGAGCCGTTCGACCTGCCGGCGCAGGGGGTGAAGGTGTGCTTTGTCGACACGCCGGGTGAAGGCGGCACAGCGGGGACGCAGATCGAGCTGATCGAGCCGCTGGGCGAGAACAGCCCGATCCACGGCTTCATCGCCAAGAATCCGGCCGGCGGGCAGCATCATATGTGCTATGAAGTGCCCGACATCATGGAAGCCAAGGCCTGGTTCGAGGGGCTGGGGAAGAAGGTGCTCGGTGAACCCCGCATCGGCGCCCATGGCACGCCGATCTTCTTCGTCCACCCCAAGGACATGAACGGGGTGCTGACCGAGATCATGGAGACGCCGAAGGACGGCGCGCATTGATATCACCCCTCCCGCTTGCGGGAGGGGCAGCGAGACTTGGCGGCTTTTCCGCCTAGTCGCAGCGGGGTGGGCACGGGACAGCCCACTCCAACTTCGGCTAGCCAACAAGTTGGCAAGCCTGCGTATCCTCTCCCGCCTGCGGGAGAGGAATAAGGTAGGGACTAGGATGACCGAGAAGCCGACATTGGACCAGTGGGCCGCCGCTGCCGCCAAGGAAGTGAAGGGCAAGGATCTGAACTGGGATACCCCGGAGGGTATCGTGGTGAAGCCGCTCTATACGGCCGAGGATGTGACCGTCGATCCGGGCCTGCCGGGCTTCGCCCCCTTCACCCGCGGCGTGCGGGCGTCCATGTATGCGGGCCGCCCCTGGACCATCCGCCAATATGCGGGCTTCTCGACCGCCGAGGAATCCAACGCCTTCTATCGCCGCAACCTCGCCGCCGGGCAGAAGGGCCTCTCGGTCGCCTTCGACCTAGCCACCCATCGCGGCTATGACAGCGACCATCCGCGCGTCGTCGGCGACGTTGGCAAGGCGGGCGTGGCGATCGACACGATCGAGGACATGAAGATCCTGTTCGACGGCATCCCGCTCGACAAGATGAGCGTGTCGATGACCATGAACGGCGCGGTGATCCCGATCCTTGCCTTCTTCATCGTCGCGGGCGAGGAGCAGGGGGTCGAGCGCAAGCTGCTCGACGGGACCATCCAGAATGACATCCTCAAGGAGTTCATGGTCCGCAACACCTATATCTACCCGCCCGAACCCTCAATGCGGATCATCTCGGACATTTTCGGCTATACGTCGCGCGAGATGCCCAAGTTCAACAGCATCTCCATCTCCGGCTATCATATGCAGGAAGCTGGCGCGACACAGGTGCAGGAGCTGGCGTTCACCATCGCCGATGGCGCGGAATATGTGCGCTATGGCGTGGCGAGCGGGCTCGATATCGACAAGTTTGCCGGGCGGCTGAGCTTCTTCTTCGCCATCGGCATGAACTTCTTCATGGAGATCGCCAAGCTGCGCGCCGCGCGCGTGCTGTGGCATCGCGTCATGACCAAGCTCGGCGCGCAGGATGAGCGCTCCAAGATGCTGCGCACCCATTGCCAGACGTCGGGCGTCTCGCTGACCGAGCAGGACCCCTACAACAACGTCATGCGCACCACCATCGAGGCGATGGCGGCGATGCTGGGCGGCACCCAGTCGCTGCACACCAATGCGCTGGACGAGGCGATTGCGCTGCCGACCGACTTTTCCGCGCGCATCGCGCGCAACACGCAGATCGTCATCCAGGAAGAGACCGGCATGTGCAATGTCGTCGATCCGCTGGGCGGCAGCTATTATATCGAGGCGCTGACCCAGCAGCTGGTCGACGCCGCGCAGGAAATCATCGACCGCGTGGAAGCCGAAGGCGGCATGGCCAAGGCCGTGGGCGCCGGCTGGCCCAAGGCGATGATCGAGACTGCGGCGGCCGCCCGTCAGGCCCGCGTCGACCGGGGCGAGGATGTCATCGTCGGCGTCAACAAATATCGGCTGGCGAACGAGGATCTGCTCGAAACCCTCGAAGTCGACAATACCAAGGTCCGCGAAGCCCAGATCGCCCGGATCAACCGGGTGAAGGCCGAGCGCGACGAGGATGCCTGTCAGGCCGCGCTGCAATCGCTGCGCGATGCAGCCGCCGCGCCGCAGTCGATCGAGACGAACCTCCTCGCCCACGCCGTCGAGTGCGCCCGCGCGCGCGCCACGCTGGGCGAAATCTCCGCCGCCATGGAAGACAGCTTCAACCGCTATGGCACCCAGCCGACGCCGGTGAAGGGCGTCTATGGCGCGCCCTACAAGGATGACAGCCGCTGGAAACAGGTTCTCGACGGGGTGCAGGCCGTCGAACGGCGCCTCGGCCGCAAGCCCAAACTCCTCGTCGCCAAGATGGGGCAGGACGGGCACGACCGGGGCGCCAACATCATCGCGTCGGCTTTCGGCGACATGGGCTTTGATGTCGTGTCCGGCCCCTTGTTCCAGACGCCGGAGGAAACGGTGGTGCTGGCGCTCGACAGCGGCGTCGATGTGGTCGGCGCATCGTCGCTCGCCGCCGGGCACAAGACGCTGATCCCCGAACTGATCAACCGGCTGCGCGACCACGGCCGTAGCGACATCAAGGTGATCGCAGGCGGTGTCATCCCGCCGCAGGATTATGACTATCTTCGTGACGCAGGGGTTCAGGGCATTTATGGGCCGGGTTCCAATGTCGTGGAGTGCGCCGCCGATGTGCTGCGCCTGCTCGGCCACAACATGCCCCCGGCGGGGCTAGAGGAAGCTGCGTAAATGAATACCCCCTGCACCCTGACCGCCCGCAACGACTGGACGCGCGAGGAAATCGCCGCGCTGTTCGACCTGCCGTTCAACGACCTGATGTTCGAAGCGCAGTCGATCCACCGCGCCAACTTCCCGCGCAACGAGGTGCAGTTGTCGACGCTGCTGTCGATCAAGACCGGCGGCTGCCCGGAGGATTGCGGTTACTGCAACCAGTCGGCCTCGGCGGAAAGCGGGCTGAAGGCCGAAAAGCTGATGAGCGTGCAGGCGGTGATGCAGGCGGCGGCGCAGGCGAAGGACGCGGGGTCTTCGCGCTTCTGCATGGGCGCGGCCTGGCGCAACCCCAAGGATCGCGACATGCCCGCCATCGTCGAGATGGTGAAGGGCGTGCGCCAGATGGGCATGGAAACCTGCATGACGCTGGGGATGCTCAGCGAAAGCCAGGCCGATATGCTCGCGGAAGCCGGTCTCGATTATTACAACCATAATATCGACACCTCGCCCGAACATTATGAGAAGGTCATCACCACCCGGACCTTTGACGATCGTCTGGTGACGCTGGAAAATGTCCGCAATTCGGGCATCAACGTCTGCTCGGGCGGCATCGTCGGCATGGGCGAGGCGCGCGAGGATCGCGTCGGCTTCCTCCACGCGCTGGCCGTGCTGCCGGTCCATCCGCAGAGCGTGCCCATCAACGCGCTGGTCCCGGTCAAGGGCACGGTGCTGGGCAATATGCTGGCCGACACGCCACTGGCGAAGATCGACGAGATCGAGTTCGTGCGCACGGTCGCGGTCGCGCGGATCGTGATGCCGGAAAGCATGGTGCGTCTGTCCGCGGGTCGCGAAAGCATGACCGATAGTTGCCAGGCGCTCTGCTTCATGGCCGGCGCGAACAGCATCTTCACCGGCGACAAGCTGCTGACCACCGCCAACGCCGGCGACAATGCCGACGCGGCGCTGTTCGCCAAGCTCGGCGTCGTGCCGATGCAGGCGGAAGTGAAGGTCGAGTTGGAGGCGGCGGAGTGACGAAACCCGGCGGCCGCAAGATCATGCTCTTCGTGGTGCTCAGTATCGCTTACTGGGCCATCGCGTCGATCGTGATCGTGATGGGTGCCATTCGAGTGTGCGGAATGTCGCCGGACACGGCTGAAGTCTGCGATCCGACGCCGATCGGCATCGTGATGGCAATTGTCTTTGTCCTGTTCGCTGGCTTGTCGGTGATTTTCTTCAAGGCGCAGTTGTCGGGAGTGGATGAGTGACCGTGCATCCGTTCAGTTTCGTCACCCCGGCCTTGAGCCGGGGTCCCGCTTCTTCTTTACGGTCGTGCGGAAAGAAAGCGGGATGCCGGATCAAGTCCGGCATGACGATAGAGTTGGGGGCGGCCGAGTGAAACAGGTTCTGACGCTTGCGTGGATTGCCCTTGGTATTGCCGCTCTTGCGCGCCTTGGATTGTTCGCGTGGCGTCTGACCTTCGGTTTCGGCGATGTCATTCATATCAATATCTTTGTCGCATTGCTGATCTTTCTTCTGGCTCTTGCATGGGTCGCCAGTTGGGCAGTCAAACGGCGGCAGTAGCGACAAATCTCAACTCCCGTTCGCCCTGAGCTTGTTGAAGGGCCTTACTTCTCTTCGAGAAGAGAGGTGAGAAGGAACGGGGCTTCGACAGGCTCAGCCCGAACGGCTGATAGGATAGGACTGGGACAGGAAATATAATGGCAATCACCAAGATCCTGATCGCGAACCGTGGCGAAATTGCGTGTCGTGTCATGCGCACGGCCAAGAAGATGGGCATCAAGACCGTCGCGGTCTATTCCGATGCCGACGCCCGCGCGCCGCATGTGCTGATGGCCGATGAAGCCGTCCATATCGGCCCGCCGCCCGCCGCCCAATCCTATCTGATCGCCGACAAGATTATTGAGGCGTGCAAGGCCACCGGCGCCGATGCGGTCCATCCCGGCTATGGCTTCCTGTCCGAGCGCGAGAGCTTCCGCAAGGCGCTGGACGCGGAGGGCATCATCTTCGTCGGCCCGCCCGCAAATGCCATCGCCGCGATGGGCGACAAGATCGAATCCAAGAAGCTGGCGATGGAAGCGGGCGTCAACGTCGTGCCCGGTTTCGTCGGCGTGATCGACGACACCGAGCACGCCGTCCGCATCTCCAACGAGATCGGCTATCCGGTGATGATGAAGGCCTCGGCCGGCGGCGGCGGCAAGGGTATGCGCCTGGCCTACTCCGAACAGGACGTCCGCGAAGGCTTTGAGGCGACCAAGCGCGAAGGCCTCAACAGCTTTGGCGACGACCGCGTCTTCATCGAGAAGTTCATCGAAAGCCCGCGCCATATCGAAATTCAGATACTGGGCGACCAGCATGGCAATATCGTTTACCTGAACGAGCGCGAATGTTCGATCCAGCGCCGCCACCAGAAGGTGGTCGAGGAAGCGCCGTCGCCCTTCGTCAGCCCCGAAATGCGCAAGAAGATGGGCGAACAGTGCGTCGCCCTGGCCCGCGCGGTCGGCTATTTCAGCGCCGGCACGGTCGAACTGATCGTCAGCGGCGAGGACAAGACCGGCGACGGCTTCTACTTCCTCGAAATGAACACCCGGCTTCAGGTCGAACATCCCGTCACCGAGGAAATCACCGGCGTCGACCTGGTCGAACAGATGATCCGCGTCGCCAATGGCGAGAAATTGTCCTTCGGCCAGGCGGACGTGAAGATCAACGGCTGGTCGATCGAGAACCGCGTCTATGCCGAAGACCCCTATCGCGGCTTCCTGCCGTCCACCGGCCGCCTGATCCGCTATAATCCGCCCGAAACCGGCACGGATGAGAGCGGCGCGCTGATCCGGGTGGATGACGGCGTGCAGGAAGGCGGCGAAGTGTCGATCTTCTACGATCCGATGATTGCCAAGCTGATCACCTGGGCACCCACGCGCCTCGAAGCCATCGACAAGCAGATCGAGGCACTCGACAAGTTCGAGATCGAAGGGCCGGGCCATAATATCGATTTCGTGTCCGCGCTGATGCAGCATGAGCGCTTCCGCTCCGGCAACATCACCACCGGCTTCATCGCGGAGGAATATCCCGAGGGCTTCCATGGCGCGCCGGCCTCGCCGGAATTGCTCCAGCGCCTGTCCGCGATCGGCGCCTTCGCAGCGATGGCACAGGCCGACCGCGCCCGCCGCATCGATGGGCAGCTTGGCAAGCGTCTTGCCCCGCCCACCGGCTGGCAGGTGAAGATCGGCGACGCCGTTCATGATGTCGTGATCGACGGCGACGAAGTGACGGTCGATGGCGAGAGCATCGACATGGCGCTGGAATATACGCCCGGCGATCGCCTGATCGAGGCGGAATTTGGCGAGGGGCAGCTGGCGGTGCGGATCGCGCCGATGCGGTCGGGCTTCGTGCTGACGGCGCACGGGGCGAGCCACAAGCTGCGCATCCTGCCCGCCCACGCCGCGCCCTATGCCGCGCACATGATCGAAAAGATCCCGCCCGATCTCTCCAAGTTCCTCATCTGCCCGATGCCCGGCCTGCTGGTCGCACTCAACGTCAAGCAGGGCGACAAGGTCGAGATCGGCCAGCCGCTCGCCGTGATCGAGGCAATGAAGATGGAGAATATCCTGCGCGCTGGCAAGGCGGGCACGGTCAAGAGCGTGTCGGCGGCCCAGGGCGAAAGCCTGCCGGTCGACGCGGTGATCCTGGAACTGGAGTAAGCATTCCTCCCCGGAACGGGGAGGGGGACCACGAAGTGGTGGAGGGGGGATGCTTCTGGACGCGGCCTCGCATTTGGGGCACGCCCCCTCCGTCGGCTTCGCCGCACCTCCCCGCAGGCGGGGAGGAGATGGAGTTCCTGCATGCACCTGACCCACGACCCCAACGCCCCCGCCGCCGACCCGATCGCCTTCGACGATTTCCTGAAAGTGGATATTCGCGTCGGTACGATCGTGGCGGCCGAACCCTATCCCGAGGCGCGCAAGCCCGCCTACAAGCTGTTGATCGATTTCGGCCCGACGATCGGTCACAAGAAGTCCAGCGCGCAGATCACCGAAAATCACCCACTGGAAGAGCTGCCCGGCCGACAGGTCGCCGCCGTGGTCAATTTCCCGCCGCGCCAGATCGGCAAGTTCATGTCGGAAGTGCTGACCCTGGGTTTCGCCGATGCGGCCGGCGCCGTCATGCTGTTCGCGCCCGACAAACCCGTGCCCAATGGTTCGCGGCTGTTCTGAACCTGTCCTACAAAGGGGGGCCATGCTATGCCGTCCGCATGACGGCCATGCGCGTGCTGTTGGAAATTTCCTTTCCCGTTGGCGCATGAAGATGTCAAAATATACGGGAAATATGCGAAGTTAAGGGGGCGGGATGACGCAGGCGGTCGGGGGCGACTATGTGATGGATGCGAAGCGGGACCGGTTGGTCATCACCGCTTCGGCACTCGGCACGGTGTTCGAATGGTATGATTTCTACATCTACGGTGTGCTGGCGCCGATCATCGGCCGCACCTTCTTCCCGACCGACAATCCGACCGTCGAACTTCTCTATTCGCTGGCCGGCTTCGCGATCGGCTTCGGCTTCCGGCCGCTGGGCGCGATGCTGTTCGGCTATCTGGGCGATCGGCTGGGGCGCAAATATACGTTCCTTGCCACCATCGTCCTGATGGGGCTGGCGACGGCGGGCGTCGGGTTGACCCCGTCGGCAGCCAGCATCGGCGTCGCCGCGCCGGTCATCCTGATCCTGCTCCGCATCGCGCAGGGGCTGGCGCTGGGCGGCGAATATGGCGGCGCGGCCATCTATGTCGCCGAACATGCGCCGGCCGGAAAGCGCGGCTTCTATACCAGCTTCATCCAGGCCGGGGTTATCGGCGGCTTCATCCTGTCGCTGATCGTCGTGGTCGGCACCCAGTGGATCGTCGGCATGGAGGTTTGGGACGCCTGGGGCTGGCGCATTCCCTTCATCTTCTCGCTGGCGCTGCTCGCCATTTCGTTGTGGATGCGGCTGATGCTGCGCGAAAGCCCGGTCTTCACCGCGATGAAGAAGGCCGGGCAACAGGCGAAGAACCCGCTGAAGGAAGCCTTCACTGCGCCGGGCAACAGGAAGCGGATGCTGGTGGCGATGATCGGCATCGCCGCGGGTTTCACCGTGATCGCCTATACGGTGATGTTCCAGGCGCTCTATTTCCTGCAAAGCGGCCTGCATGTCGCGCCGGGCGTCGCCCAGTTGCTGGTCGGCGGCAGCGCCTTTGCCGGCATGGCGAGCTTCATCTTCTTCGGCTGGCTGTCGGACCGGATCGGGCGCAAGAAGCCGATCGTCATCGGCTATGCACTGGTGCTGCTGCTGGTCATGCCGCTCTACCAGTTCATGGGCGCGACCGCGAACCCGGCGCTGACGCAGGCGGCTGCACGGGCGCCGGTGGTGGTGAGCGGTCCCGATTGCCGGTTCGATCCCTTCGCCAAGATACAGCCGACCGCCTGCGGCAAGCTGCTCGATCATTTTTCCAAGCGCGGCATCCCCTATGACAAGCGCAGCGGTGCGGCCCCGGCGGTCAGCATCGGCGGCGTGGCCGTGGCGGACCTCAGCAGTGACGGGATCGATGCGGCGCTGACGGCGCAGGGCTATGATTTCGGTGTTGTCCGCCCCGACTGGCCGCGTGCGCTGATGCTGTTCGCTGCGTTGCTATTGCTCTGGACCCTGTCGGGTGCGACCTATGGCCCGGTCGCGGCGCTTCTGTCGGAATATTTCCCGGCGCGCATCCGCTACAGTTCGCTCTCCATTCCCTATCATATCGGCACCGGCTATTTCGGCGGTTTCCTGCCGCTGGTCAGCCAATATATCGTCGCGCGGACAGGCGATCCCTATGCCGGGCTGTGGTACACGATCGTTGTGGTGGCGCTGGCGCTGGTCACCTGCCTCGTCGCCTTGCCGGAAACGAAAGGACGCCCCCTCGACGCCTGAGCCCCGGCGCGCTATCGGCTGCGGGCAATGACTGGCTATATTGCTCCGCTCCGCCTGCGCCTCGATGGCGATGCGCTGCTTTCCAACTGGCGCTGGCTGGCGCGGCAGGGCGGCGCCCCGGCCTGTGGCGCGGCGATCAAGGCCGATGGCTATGGGCTGGGTGCGGCCGGCGTCATGCAGCGGCTGAAAGATGCGGGCTGTCGCGATTTCTTCGTGTCCAACTGGGGCGAGGCTGCAGCGCTCGAAGCGCAGATGGACGGTGTGAACTTCGCCGTCCTGCACGGCGTGCGCGACGAGGATATGGCGCAGGCGCTGGCCTCGCGGGCCCGGCCGGTGCTCTGTACGCCGGGGCAGGTGGCGCGCTGGAAGGCGGCAGGTGGCGGCGCCTGCGACCTGATGATCGATACCGGCATGAACCGGCTCGGCCTCGACTGGCGCGCCGACCTCAGCGAACTGGTTTCGGGGCTGGAGATCGTGACGCTGCTCAGTCATCTCGCGTCTGCGGACGAGGACAGCGATCTCAACCCGACGCAACTGGCCCGTTTCCGGGATGTTCTGGCCGCAGTGCCCGCGCAGCGCTACAGTCTCGCCAACAGCGCAGGCATCTGCATGGGCGCGGACTATGGCTTCGACCTGACCCGGCCGGGTATCGCCCTTTATGGCGGCGTGCCGCATCCCGATGCGGTGCCGCATCTCCGCCCGGTCGTCCAGCCGCAGGCCCAGATATTGCAGCGTCGCGCGGTGATCGCCGGCGACACGATCGGCTATAACGCCACCCATCGCGCCGAGCGCGATCTGGAGATCGCGATCCTCAACATCGGCTATGCCGACGGCTATCTGCGCGGCTTTTCGGGGCGCGGTGCGGCGCTGGTCGATGGCATCCGCCTGCCGGTGCTGGGCCGGGTCTCGATGGACCTGCTGGCCGTCGATGTTGGCGCCCGCCCGGACGTTGCGGAGGGCGACTGGCTGACGATCGACTATGATCTGCCGCAGGCGTCGCAGGCGTCGGGCCTGTCGCAATATGAGCTGCTGACGGGCCTCGGCAAACGGTTCGACCGGATTTGGACCTGATGCGAAAAGGGCGCCGATCACGAGACCGGCGCCCTTCGCTATTCAGTCGCTGGCGCTCAGCGCTCGATGCACATCGACACACCCATGCCGCCGCCGACGCAGAGGGTGGCCAAGCCCTTCTTCGCGTCGCGCTTCGCCATTTCATAGAGCAGGGTGGTCAGCACGCGCGCGCCCGATGCGCCGACCGGATGGCCGATCGCGATCGCGCCGCCATTGACATTGACCTTGGCCGGATCCCAGCCCAGTTCCTGGCCCACGGCCAGAGCCTGCGCGGCAAAGGCTTCGTTCGCTTCGATGAGGTCCAGGTCAGCGACCGACCAGCCGGCCTTTTCCAGCGCCTTGCGGCTGGCCGGGGCCGGGCCGATGCCCATGATCGACGGATCGACGCCGCAGGTGGCGAAGCTGGCGATGCGGCCGAGGATGGTGGCGCCGCGCTTGGCGGCTTCATCGGCGCTCATCACCACCAGCGCGGCGGCGCCGTCATTGATGCCGCTGGCATTGCCGGCGGTCACGGTGCCGTCCTTCTTGAAGGCCGGGCGCAGGCCTTGCAGCGCTTCGATCGTGGCGCCGGCGCGGATATATTCGTCCTGGTCGACGATGGTGTCGCCCTTGCGGCCCTTGATCGTCACGGGCAGGATTTCGTCGGCGAAGCGGCCCGATGCGCGCGCGGCTTCCGCCTTGTTCTGGCTGGCGACGGCGAACTCGTCCTGGGCTTCGCGGCTGATCTGATATTTCTCGGCCAGGTTCTCGGCGGTGATGCCCATATGATAGCCCTGGAACGCGTCGGTCAGGCCGTCATGGATCATCGTGTCGACAAAGCTGACCGGGCCCATTTTGGTGCCGCCGCGCAGCATCTGGGCATGGGGGGCGAGCGACATGCTTTCCTGGCCACCGGCGACCATGATACGGGCGTCGCCGGCCTTGATCGCCTGTGCCGCGAGCGCGACGGCGCGCAGGCCCGATCCGCACAGCTGGTTGAGGCCGATGGCGGTGCGCTCGACCGGGATGCCGGCGTTGACGGCGGCCTGGCGGGCGGGGTTCTGGCCCTGGCCTGCGGTGAGGATCTGGCCCAGGATCACTTCGTCCACTTCTTCGGGCGCGACGGCGGCCTGTGCCAGCGCGGCAAGGATGGCCTGGCGGCCCAGTTCATGTGCCGGAGTCGTGCCGAAGGCGCCCATGAAACTGCCCACGGCGGTACGCTTGGCGGCGGTAATGACGATGTCTGACAAAGGCTCGATCCTCACTAGTGGTAATGTTGTTTTCGCAGGCGCACATAACATCATCCGCCATGGCGGGAAAGCCAAAGGGACAGCGGATGCCACAGCATGTCGGGTGCCCGCTGGCTCAATATCATGCCGACATGGCCAAGGTTCAATATCCGGCTTTCCGTAAGGGACGGGGCGGCCGCGGCGGGCACGATTCGATCGGTTGCCGAAGCGATCGACAAGCTGGGGCAGGGGAGCGAGACCGGGTCTATGACGGTCCCGTCAATGTGCCATTCCTTTCGCCCGCTCGCATTTGCCGCATAGAGCATCTCGAACAATTGCTGCCCGGCGGCATAGGTGAGCGGTGCGCCTTCATTGGCCCAGTCCTCGACCGCGAGGAAGGCGCGTTCCTCGTCGGAGTCGGGGGCCATGTCGGCGAAGGCCGCATATTTCTGCACGGTCCGCTGCGGATCGAGCGCCCAGAAGCCCGATTGCAGCGCCTCCATCGGCACATAGCCGAGCCGGTCGCACACCGGCTTCGCGCCGCGCCACAGGGCGGCGATCTCGGCAAGGTCGGCGGGCGGGAAGCCGGCAAAGTCCCAGGGTGAGGCGATCGTCGCTAAGGCTGCGACCCTATGCAATGCTGCGGCTGCAATGGCGATCGTGCCGCCCAGGCAATAGCCGACCAGGATCGGTGGGCGCCGCAATGCAGCGAGCATCGGGATGAGGCGGTCGGTGACATGCTTGTCCAGGCCGAGGCTGCGGTCGGCGGCCGTCGGCGCGCCCCAATCGACCAGATAGGCGTCATGGCCCGCTGCGGCCATATGGCGCAGCATGGAGCGGCTTTCCGACAGGTCCAGCACCTGGGGCGGGTTGATCAGGGAGGGGATGAAGACAACCGGCGCCCGATCGTTTTCCGGTGCCAAATCAGCCTGATACCGCAGCAACCGGGCACTGCCCGCCGTTGCGGCGATGGGGCATGGTGGTGGTGGGGACGGACGCTGCGCCTCCTGATAGCGACGCAGGCCGATGAAGGCGCGGCGACGCAAATCAGGATCATGCTCTGTTTCGCGCCATAAAATGTTGAGAAAAAGGGGTAAAGGACGCGGGCCATGTTGCGGCGCGGCATCGCCCTGTGCTAATGCGGGATGAGCAGGTGAGGGAGAGACAGGCATGGCCAAATCGAAGGCTGCTAATGAATCCGAACCGGTGGTTATCAAGAAGTACGCTAACAGGCGGCTCTATAACACCGAAACTTCAAGTTATATCACGCTGGACCTTTTGTCGCAGATGACCCGCGAGGGGCGCGAGTTCGTCGTCGTCGACGCGAAGACCGGCGAGGACATCACGCATAATGTCCTGACCCAGATCATCATGGAAGAAGAACAGCGCGGCAAGAACATGCTGCCGGTCAACTTCCTGCGCCAGTTGATCGCCATGTATGGCGATTCCATGCAGTCGATGGTGCCGCAATATCTCGAAGCGTCGATGGACGCCTTCCGCAAGAACCAGCAGCAGTTCCAGGAAGCCATGAAGGGCGCCTTTGGTGGTGGCCCGCTGGCCGAGATTGCCAAGCGCAACATGCAGATGTTCGAGGCCGCGGCGAGCGCGTTCGGCAATGGCGTTCCGGGCATGCCGGGCGCCACGCCCAGCCCGACGCCGGCGGCGACCGAAGAAAGCAAGGATGACGAGATCGCCGTCCTGAAGGCGCAGCTGGCTGCGCTCAATGCGAAGATCGACAAGCTGAGCTGATCCACCATGGCCAAGGCGGATAGACTGGAGCGCCTGGATATCCGCCGGGCGGAACTGGAAGAGGAATATCGCGCGGCGCTGATTGCGGCGCTGCGCGTGACCGCTGGCGGGCGCTGGGGCCTGTTTGGCCATAACAGTGACCGATGGACGCGTGAAAACGCCAAGCCCATGGTGGATCAGCTGGAAGAGCTGGCAGCCGATATAGATCGGCTGCGAGAACAGTTGGGTCTCGAAGGCTTTGACTTGCACCAACAGTTTCTGGCCGCGCGCGGCAAGCCGGCGGCTGATGCGGTGGGCGAGCCCAAGCAGGCGAAGGCCTGGCTGGAACGACTGGGCGCCGACGCCGACTGAACCCCGCCCGACGCGATGCTTGGGGGTCGACAGGGATGGCGGGTCTGGCCTATGGCGCCCCATCCACTTCAATACAGGCGACAGACCCCGTGAAACACGCCCTTAACGTTACCCGCGAACAGGATTTCGCTGCCTGGTATCAGGCCGTCATCACCGAAGCCGACATGGCCGAGGAAAGCGGCGTGCGCGGCTGCATGGTGATCCGTCCCTGGGGCTATGGCATCTGGGAACGGATCCAGACCCTGCTTGATGCGCGGATCAAGCAGACCGGCCACGAAAATTGCTATTTCCCGCTGTTCATTCCGCTCTCCTATTTCGAGAAGGAAGCCGAGCATGTCGACGGCTTCGCCAAGGAAATGGCGGTCGTCACCCATCATCGCCTGATCCAGAAGGACGGCAAGATGGTGCCCGATCCCGAAGCGAAGCTGGAAGAGCCGCTGGTCGTGCGCCCGACGTCGGAAACCGTGATCGGCGCCGCCTTCAGCCGCTGGGTCCAGAGCTGGCGCGACCTGCCGGTGCTGATCAACCAGTGGGCGAACGTCGTCCGCTGGGAAATGCGCACCCGCATGTTCCTGCGCACCAGCGAATTTCTGTGGCAGGAAGGCCATACTGCGCACTCGACCGTCGATGAGGCGATGGAAGAGACGATGAAGATGCTCGAAGTCTATCGCAGCTTTGCTGAGGAATGTGTCGGCCTGCCGGTCGTCGCGGGCGAGAAGCCGGAGAATGAGCGTTTCCCCGGCGCCGTCGCGACCTATTCGATCGAGGCGATGATGCAGGACGGCAAGGCGCTGCAGGCCGGCACCTCGCACTTCCTGGGCACGACCTTCAGCCAGGCGCAGAATATCAAGTTCCAGAATGCCGAAGGGCAGCAGGAACTGGCCCAGACCACCAGCTGGGGCATGTCGACCCGGATGATCGGCGGCCTGATCATGGTGCATGGCGACGATGATGGCCTGCGCGTGCCGCCGCGCGTCGCGCCCTATCAGGTCGTGGTCGTGCCGATGCTGCGCGATACCGAGGAAGATGCCGCGATCGTCGATTATTGCACCGATCTGGTGAACCAGCTGAACGGGCTGGATGTGTTCCGTGAGCCGGTCCGCGCGCTGCTCGACAAGCGCCCGTCCAAGGCCGCGACCAAGCGCTGGGGCTGGGTCAAGAAGGGCGCGCCGATCGTGATCGAAGTGGGCGGCCGCGATGTGGCCGGTGGCAATGTCTCGGTCATCCGCCGCGATCGCCTCTATCGCGCGGATGGCAAGCTCGACAGCCAGATCGTCGCCAAGGGCGATTTCGTTGCCGGTGCGACCGCGATGCTGGAGGATATCCAGATGTCGCTGTTCGCCGATGCCAAGGCGCGTCTGGACGGCAATATCGACAAGTCGATCACCGACCTTGACGCGCTCAAGGCCTATTTCAAAGCCAGCAAGAACCCCGGCTGGGCGCTGGTCCAGTGGGCCAAGCCGACCGGCGCGGAACTGGAGAAGGTCGTGCAGTGGCTCAAGGGCGAGAAGCTCACCCTGCGCAACGTGCCGACCGACGCCGAAGCGGCGGACGGCGCCTGCATCTTCACCGGCGGCACTGCCGTCGAGCGCGTGCTGGTGGGCCGCAGCTACTAAATATTATTTCCCCTCCCTTTTAGGGAGGGGATTAAGGGGTGGGTAGCGAGCGAAGCGAGCCTTTCGCTGCCGCTACGCGGCAGACCCACCCCCGGCCCCTCCCTGGAAGGGAGGGGAGCAAGCGTTACTCCACCCCGAATTGCTCCAGCGCGAAGGCGCTATATTCCGCCTGGTCGCGATAGCGGCGGAAGCGGCCCGACTTGCCGCCATGGCCGGCCTCCATGTTGATGCGGAAGACCAGCGGGTTGCTGTTGGTCTTGGTCGCGCGCAGCTTGGCGACCCATTTGGTCGGTTCATAATATTGGACCTGGCTGTCCCATAGGCCGGTGCCGACGAACAGGCTGGGATAGGCCTTCGCCTCGACATGATCGTAGGGCGAATAAGCCAGCATTACATCATACCAGGATTTCTGCTCGGGATTGCCCCATTCGTCATATTCGCCGGTGGTGAGCGGGATGGTCGGGTCGAGCATGGTGGTCACGACATCCACGAACGGTACCTGCGCGATGATGACCTTATAGTCCTGGGGCGCCATGTTCGCGACCGCACCCATCAGCAGGCCGCCGGCGCTGCCGCCCATCGCGGCGACGCGGCCCTTCTTCGCATAGCCCTGATCCACCAGCGCGCGCGTCACGTCGATAAAGTCGGTGAAGCTGTTCATCTTGTTCTTGAGATGGCCGTCATCATACCATTGGCGACCCATTTCCTGGCCGCCGCGAATATGCGCGATGGCATAGACCACGCCGCGATCGAGCAGGCTGGGGAGCAGGGGCGAAAAGGCCGGATCGGTCGAATAGCCATAGCTGCCATAGGCATATTGGTAGAGCGGGGCCGAGCCATTCTTCTGGAAGCCCTTGGCGTAGATGAGCGAGACCGGGACCTTCGTGCCGTCGCGCGCGGTCGCCCAGACCCGTTCGGTCACATATTTGGCGGGATCATAGCCCTTTACCTCCTGGACCTTCAGTATCTTGCGTTCGCCCGTGTCAACATTCACCTCATAGGTGGTTTCGGGCGTGCGCAGGCTGTCATAGGTGTAGCGGACCCAGGGCGTGCCGCTTTCGGCATTGACGTCCAGCGCCATGGCATAGGCGGGCTCGTCGGCATTGACGAAGCTGCTCTTGCCGGCCTTGGTGAGCAGGCGCAGGCGCTTATTGCCTTCCGAGCGTTCCTCGATCGCGAGGAAACTGTCGAAGGGCTGGAAATTCTCGATGAAGACGTTGGCGCTGGTCGGCACGATGTCCGTCCAGGCGGCGCGGCCCTTGGCGGCATCGGCGTCCGATACGGTCATCAGCCGGTAATTGGGGGCCTGCCAGTTGGTGCGGATCGTCCATTGGCCGCCCACATTGTCGCTGCTGTAGAGGAAGTCGCGTTCGCGCGGGGCGAGCGGCGTGAAGCTTGCCGGATTGGCGGACGGGGCGCAGCGCTCCTCATTGCTGACGGTCGATTGCAGGACGATGCAGATGAACTTATCCGACGTCGTCGTCTTGAGGCCCATGTAGAAGCTATCGTCCTTCTCCTCATAGACCAGCCGATCGGCGCCGACAGGCGTTCCCAGAACATGCGCCTTCACCCGCTTGCCGAGCAGGGTGGTCGGGTCTTTCTCGACATAGAAGATCGTCTTGCTGTCATCGGCCCAGGCGAAATCAGGTTCGGCATTGGGGATTTCGTCGCTCAGTAGCTTGCCGTCAGCGAGTCCCTTGACCCGGATCACATATTGGCGGCGGCCGACCAGATCCTCGGCATAGGCGAGCAGTCTGTCGTCGGGGCTGACTTCCTTGCCACCGATCGCGAAATAGCCCTTGCCCGCGCCCATCCCGGGCTCGTCGAGCAATATCTGCTCGGGCGCGTCCATGCTGCCCTTGCGCCGGGCGACGATGGGATAGTCGCCGCCGGTCTCGAAGCGGCTATAATACCAGTAGCCCTTCTTGCGATAGGGGACGCTGCTGTCGTCCTGTTTGATGCGGCCGGTGATTTCGGCAAAGAGCTTGTCCTGCAACGGCTTGGTCGGCGCCAGCAGCGCGTCGGCATAGGCATTTTCCGCCGCCAGATAGGCGAGCATCTCGGGGTTCTTGCGGCTGTCGTCGCGCAACCAATAATAAGGATCCTGCCGCGTCGCGCCGAAGGGCGCCTTCACTTCATGCGGCTTCTTTGCCGCGACGGGTGGTTTGGGGGCGGTCTGCGCCTCGGCGGTGGTGGACAGTGCGGCAATGCTGAGGCTCGCCATGAGCCAGGCCGAAGTGCGGATCATATTCCCTCCCTGCGAATCGCATGGCGGAGGCTGACATGATGGCGGGCAGGGGGAAAGATGATCCGGGCCGGCCAAAAGCAATGGCCGGCCCGAATTTAAGCTATGCGTTCAGTTACAGCACATATTTGCTGAGGTCGGTGTCATGGGCGACGGCCGACAATTGCTTGTCGACATAGGCCTGATCGATCACCAGCGTCTCGCCGCGGCGATCCTCCGCCTCGAAGCTCACATCCTCCAGCAGCTTTTCCATGACGGTCTGCAGGCGGCGGGCGCCGATATTCTCTACCTCGCTGTTCACCTCGGCGGCGATCTTCGCGACGGCACGGATGCCCTCGGGCGTCAGGTCGATCGTCACTTCCTCGGTTGCCAGCAGCGCGCGATATTGCGCAACAAGGCTGGCCTTGGTGTCGGACAGGATCGCGACGAAATCCTCCTCGGTCAGCGCCTTCAGCTCCACCCGGATCGGCAGGCGGCCCTGAAGCTCGGGCAGCAGGTCGCTGGGCTTGGCCACATGGAAGGCGCCCGACGCGATGAAGAGAATATGGTCCGTCTTGAGCGGGCCATATTTGGTCGAAACGGTCGTGCCCTCGATCAGCGGCAGCAGGTCGCGCTGCACGCCTTCACGGCTGACCGACCCGCCGCGCACGTCGCTGACGGCGATCTTGTCGATCTCGTCGAGGAAGACGATGCCATTCTGCTCGGCGCTGGTGATGGCGACGCGGGCGACATCGTCCTGGTCGAGGCGCTTGTCCTGCTCTTCCTCCACCAGCTTGTCCCAGGCGTCGGCGACGCGCATCTTGCGGCGCTTCTTCTGCTGCTGGCCAAAGGCCTTGGACATCATGTCGCTGAGGTTGATCATGCCGACCTGGCCGCCCATGCCGGGGATTTCCATCGGCATCGACGGGGTGTCGGCGACTTCCACCTCCACCTCGACATCGTTCATCTGGTTGCCCTCGATCTTCTGACGGAAGGAGAGGCGGGTGGCTTCGCTGGCATCCTTGCCGGTCAGCGCATCGAGCAGGCGGGCCATAGCCGCTTCCGACGCGGCTTCGCGCACGGCTTCGCGGCGACGGTCCTTTTCCAGCCGCACCGCTTCCTCGACCAGATCACGGACGATCTGTTCCACGTCGCGACCGACATAGCCGACCTCGGTGAACTTGGTGGCTTCGACTTTGACGAAGGGCGCGTCGGCCAGCTTCGCCAGGCGACGGCTGATCTCGGTCTTGCCGCAGCCCGTCGGCCCGATCATCAGGATATTCTTGGGCGTCACCTCGTCGCGCAGGTCGGCGGGCAGGTGCTGGCGGCGCCAGCGGTTGCGCAGCGCGACGGCGACGGCGCGCTTGGCATCATGCTGGCCGATGATATGCGCGTCGAGCGCGGCGACGATGGCTTTGGGGGTCAGATTGTCGTTCATGGTCTTTTCTTGAAATCTCAGGCTGCGCTGTCGAGCGTTTCGATGGTGAGCTGGTCGTTGGTGTAGACGCAGATATCCGCCGCCACGCCCATCGCCTTGCGGGCGAGGGTTTCGGCATCTTCCTCATATCCCACCAGCGCGCGGGCGGCGGCGAGGGCATAATTGCCGCCCGAGCCGATCGCGGCGACGCCGCCCAAAGGCTCGAGCACGTCGCCATTGCCGGTCAGGATCAGGGTCACGTCCTTGTCCGCGACAATCATCATCGCTTCCAGGTTGCGGAGATATTTGTCGGTGCGCCAGTCCTTGGCGAGTTCGACGGCGGCGCGCATCAACTGGCCATTATGGCGTTCCAGCTTGGCTTCGAGCCGCTCGAACAAAGTGAAGGCGTCGGCGGTGGCGCCGGCGAAGCCGCCGATGACGCTGCCGTCATGCAGGCGGCGTACCTTGCGCGCATTGGGCTTCATCACGGTCTGGCCCATGGAAACCTGGCCATCGCCGGCGACGACGACCTTTCCATTCTTGCGGACCGACATGATGGTGGTGCCATGCCAGACCGGCATGGACGAGCGGTTATGGTCATTCATGACCCCGCATATGGGAGCGGCAGTCAAGCGCTGCAAGCGTCTATGTAGAAACACGAGGCCGCCGCCGAAACGTGCGATTTGCGGGACGATTTCTGACTGTCGGTTAAGGAACCAATGTCGATGAATTGACATTGTGCAACGCAGCAATCATTGTCGGTCGTCCCAAATGGAGGGAAGCTACTCATGACTCTCAAGGCCAGAGCACAAGAAAAGGTCGAGCGCGCGGGTATTGCCAACTATTCGTTCGACCAGGATGTTCTGGTGATGTGTGGCGTGCGCTATGCGATCGAGGCGTGCGAATGCGGCGAGCCGGATTGCGACGGTGTGCGGCTGCGCAAGAAGTCGGCCTTTCCACGCATCCTGCAATGATGCAGGGCGGCAGGACGCCGCCCCGTCTCCGTTACCAGTGTCTCCGCTATCAGTGAATGACTTCCTTGCCGGCGGTGCCGACCGATTCGATGTCACGGCCGACGCCCTGCACCGTGTTGCAGGCGGCGAGCGCGGACAGGAGCATGGAGGCAAGGACGAGAGCGACGGTCTGACGCATGGATGATGCACTTTCTGATCTATGTTGGTCGGGCCTGTATAATGCGGCCAAACGCGCTGGACAGAGATAATTTCCAAAAAGCTGCAAGGCGGCGCTTGACAGGTCAGGCATCGGATGCGAAAGGCCGCCTCCTCCTTACAGGGGGCGCGTAGCTCAGCGGTAGAGCACACCCTTCACACGGGTGGGGTCACAGGTTCAATCCCTGTCGCGCCCACCATGATTTCAACGACTTAGGTTGAAACATGGTCGATCCATGAAAAATCCATGAAACAATGGTCGCCCGCAAATTGGCGGCGAATCACTCTCTCGATTCGCGCGATCGAATGTCGGGTCGACATGCTCGATGAGGGAGGGCTGCTGTTCTGCGGAGATTTGGCATTGCCTCTCGGCCAGAGGCCCCGGGGAGCAAGTCGGTTTGCAGATATCGGGTTTGACGCTGGGCTAGGGATTTTTAGTGCCAGCAGTCACAGCCAACTTGAAAGGCATCCCGATGTCTGCTCGCGCGCGAGTGCCGCTGCTGTAGAGATAAGTGGCCGATGAAGAGTTCGCTATACTCGTGCATGGTTCGACCCCGCCCAAGCATGGAGATAGGCACGCTCAGACCCGGCTGCTACTCAATGGAAGGGGAGGCGGCTTGAAGGAGCCCGAATTTTCACCTAGATTGCAATCTGCCGATTTTTGATCGGCATTTTGTGAGGTACTTATGTCAGTGGAAAGGATCCAGGAGCTGCTTGGCGGAGAGGCTCTGACCGGCCCGCTCCACAATGAGCGGGATGTTGTTCGGCTCATTCGTCGAGGCGTCCCGACCGAGGCGGTCGATCATTTCCTCCTTACCTCGGGGCTCAACTTCAATGCGCTCGAGCCCAAGGTGCTCAGCCTTAGGACTTTCAAGCGCCGAAAGAAGAATGAGCAATTGCTTGAACAGGACGAATCGGATCGTCTACTGCGGGTGGTGAGCATTGTCGCAGCTGCTGAGGAGACCTTCGGCACTGCCGGCAAGGCGCAGGAATGGCTCAATCGTCAGAACCGCGCGCTTGAGGGGGAGACCCCCCTTGCCATGGCTGACACTGATCGTGGCGCGCGCGCCGTTGAGGCGCTTCTTGGTCGGATTGGGCACGGTATCGCTGCGTGATCCTCTATCGTTTATGCAAGGCCGCCCATGTTGCTCTCGATGGCGAGGGCGCACGTCTTTGGGGCGGGCGCTGGAATTCCGCCGGAAGGCCAATGGTCTATGCTGCGGCGACGCCCAGTCTTGCCGTTCTGGAGGTGCTCGTTCACCTCGATCTGCCAGCCGAATTGCTTCCCGATGATCTGCGCCTTCTGACGATCGAAGTTCCCGACAGCGCCTCAATTCAAAGACTCGATCCAAGCCCGACCGATGATGACGCCTGTTTGGAAGCTGGCAACGCGTTCCTGAGGAGGGGCGGTCATCTCATCATGCAGGTTCGGAGCGTCGTCGTCCCTCAGGAGTGGAATATTCTTATCAATGTACTCCATCCCCAGATGGCCGCAGTAGCCATCGTAAGGAACGAACCGTTCCAGATTGATCCGCGACTTTTGGCATAGCGTCGCCCTCGCCCCCATGCTGGCTTTGCTGGCCGAAGGCTGCTTTTAGCGGGCTACCCCTTCTACAGCGACGTGTGAACAAAGTCCGGTTCAAATTTGGCTGATTTTGCGCGTGTCGGGCATGCGCAGATAGACGATCAGCGACACCGCGATCATGACCGTGACATGCAAGTAGACCCTGGTCAACGAGATGATGGAGGTCCGTGACGATCGGCGTCTACTGCGCTTCCAGAAGCAGATGGTCGGATACAAGCTGCTCATCATCGACGAACTGGGTTTAGTGCCGCTATCCAAGACCGGCGCCGAACTGTTGTTCGAACTGATCTCCCAACGCTACTAACGCGGCTCCACCTTCATCACCAGCAACCTGCCCTTCGACGAATGGACCGAGACTTTCGGCTCCAAGCGTCTCACAGGCGCGCTCCTCGATCGCCTGTTCCATCACGTCAGCATCCTCGAGATGAATGGCGAAAGCTATCGCCTCGCTCACCGCCGAGCCCGCAAGGCCAAAACCAGACCCTGAAAATTACGCCAATGCCGGGGGGAGTGCCCCTCGGCATGTAACACGATGGCCCGGTTTTACGCCGCCGCATGGCCGACTTTTGCTCCGCCGTTGACACATCTTGATCAGGAAGCCTCTCGAACGAGCCAATTTCGAAGGCGAGCGAGCGGACCATTATGCCAACGGTCGGCCCTCGCCACGAATTGATAGCTGCCCAGACGCGCGGGTTTGAACATATGCTCTGACGTTTGGAGGGCGACAAGCTGACCGCTCGAAAGGTCGTTTTTGGCCAGAAAGTCATTAGCAAGGGCGATGCCTTGCCCGCTTTTTGCTGCGTCCAGCATGACATGCGCATGCCAGAGGCGAGGGCCTGCGATAGCCGACGGTGGCAATTCGATGCCCTGGCTCGCAAACCACAGGCGCCACTCCATATCGCTCTCTTCATGAAGCAACCGCATGCTCAATAGGTCGCGGGGGCCACGCAAGCGGGTGGCAATCGCTTCTGCAAGAGCCGGGCTGGCGACTGGATATATAAGTGGTTTTGCGAGCTCAAACCATCGGCATGCAGCCGGCAGGGCTGTTGCGGCAGCATCCCTTACATAACGTATGTCGCCGTCGGCTTCATTGATCGCGAAGTCAGGACTATAGTCCATCGGTCGCAGCTCGAATGCTATGTCTTCATTCTGCTCAGCGAACGCCGATAGCCGTGGGCTGAGCCAATGATAAGCGAAACCTGGGCTGCACCAGATAAGAAGCTGCTGATCATGACGCTTTCTAAGCATGAGTGTGGCATTCGAGATTTCCTGAAATGCCGCAGTTATTCGTCTGTGATATTCGGCACCGTCGCTAGTGAGGCCGCGCACGCCTGCACTGCGATCGATAAGGGCCGTCCCTACAAAGGCCTCGAGTGCTGAAAGATGGCGGCTCACCACAGCATGATCGACTTCGAGCATTAACGCAGCCTTCCGAATACCGCCAGCGCGTCCAAATGCGTCGAAGGCGCGCAACATGGCGAGCGTTGGAACGGAACGGGACGGTTTCATCGCACATATCGCCTTTTGGTGACTGAATGGCACAGACGAGCGGGTGATCGATCCCCGCTATATAAAAAAGTAGCTAGTTTAGGGAGGCTTGCTGAATTGCAGCCAGAGAATTGCCGATGAAATGGTGCTTAAGAGTCACCATTCTATCCCGTGAAAGCACCTTCTGTCCGGCGGTCATTTTCATAATGTCGCGACACAAGATCCGACGGCTGGCCGCTCCAAATCAGAAGAAAATGGCCCCGTCGTCCAACCAGCGAAAATAGGGGGTTAGAATGCGGCATCTGGATCTGTGGAATTGTGGCGTGGCGAGACTGGCGCTGTCAGCAATGATTGCGAGTCTTGCAGTTCCGGCCCATGCTCAGGATGGACCGGCCAATGAAGGCAACGAGGGCGGCGAGATCGTCGTTACCGCCACGCGCAAGAACGAGGCTTTGTCTAAAGTGCCGATCAGCGTGACGGCGCTGACGCCCAGCGACGTCGTGAAGCAAGGGTTGCGCAGCGTCGATGACATTGCGCGTCTGACGCCGGGCGTTTCCATTCGCAAGAGCGGCACGGCAGTCAGCAATGTTTCCATCCGCGGCATTTCTTCGGCTGCAGGTGCTTCGACAATCGGCGTCTATATCGATGACACGCCCATTCAGGTCCGCGCGCTCGGCGTCGCATCCTCGATCATGTATCCCGCATTGTTCGACCTCGAGCGCGTGGAAGTGCTGCGTGGCCCGCAAGGCACGCTGTTCGGGGCGGGCTCTGAAGGCGGAACCATCCGCTTCCTCCAACCAGCGGCAAGCGTATCCGAATGGAGCGGCCTTGCCCGAGGCGACCTGGCGACCACCAACAATGGCGCTGAGAGCTATGAAGCGGCGTTTGCCGTAGGTGGCCCGCTTGTGACTGACAAGATCGGCATCCGCGCCAGCGCCTATTTCAGGCATGATGGCGGTTTCATCGACAAGGTGGTGGGCACGCCTGTCGTCCAGAACAGTACCGGAGCGCTCGGTGCTGACTCGCTCACATTCACCAATCGCAGCCTTTACAAATCGGACGTCAATTCCTCCGATACATTCGCTGCGCGGCTTGCGATGACGATCAAGCCCACCGAGACGATTACCATCACGCCCTCGGTCAATTATCAGAGCTTCTATACGCCTGACGCCGTGCCGACTGCCTGGGCATCCCTGTCGAACTTCGACACGGCAGATTATGTGGCACCCCGCTGGAATCCGACCGTCGATGCAACACATCTCGCGCTCGACGTGACTGATGGTGAACCTCAAAAGGACAAGTTCTGGCTGCCTTCGCTCAAGATCGAGGCAGAGCTGGGCTTTGCCGATCTTATCTCCACGACCTCCTATTTCAAGCGGGACACGCGGCAGACGCTCGATTACACCAGTATTTATACGGTCTCCTATGCTGGCCGCCAGGTGCCCTCCGCCGGCGACGTTGCTATCTCGACCGTCAGCAACGAGCAGCGTAACTTCACCCAGGAAATCAGGCTGCAGTCGGCCAGCCAAGGGCCTTTGAGTTGGGTGGTCGGTGGCTTTTATTCGCGCAATAAGCAGCGAGCGGTCCAGCTTTCCGAGACGAACTTCCTGCCTTATCTCGATCCCCTCTTCGGGGTGTCGAGCGGCGGCGCGCCTTTCGGACCTGGCTATAGCGCGTTCGTAAATTTCTATGGCGTGGAGCAGCTCGACGGCAGTGCGAGCTACTATTCCAACTTCAAGGCGATCGATACGCAGCTCGCCGGCTTTGCCGACGCTACCTATGAAGTGACGAAGAAGCTCAAGGTAACCGCCGGCGTGCGCGTCGCCCGCAACAAGGTCAAATATGAGGCCTATTATGACGGGCCGGCGAATAACCTGAACGCGCCACGCGGCAGGGCCTGTGTACCAGGTACTGGTACCGGAACCATTGCGTGTGAAGCGGTTGCCGTAGGACAATATGCGCCTGGCGAAGGCCCATTTGCTCCCGTCTACCTTAATAGCGCATCTTCCGGATCGGACACGGCAGTCACGCCCAAATTCGGCATCAGCTATCAGGTCACGCCTCAAAGCATGGTCTATGCCACGATCAGCAAGGGTTTTCGTCCGAGTGGCGCCCAGATCGCGTTGCCGGGTAATTGCAATGCCGAGCTGATCGCTCTTGGGTATGTGGATGCGCAAGGACAGGCAAGCTCACCCCAGACCTATGGATCCGATTCGGTCTGGTCCTATGAAGCTGGTGCCAAGACCCGCCTGTTTGGTGGTCTCCTGGCGCTTAACGGCAGCGTCTTCCATATCAAATGGTCGAACATCCAGTCGACCGTTTCGGTCAACAGCTGCCTCCAGTCGGTAACCGACAATCTGGGCTCTGCGACCAGCGAAGGCTTTGATCTTCAGGCGGTCGTGCGACCGGTCGATGGTCTCACTCTGACCGCACAGGTCGGTTATACCGATGCCCGCTTCGATGATGACACGATCGTCAATGGTCGTACCCTCTACACCGGCGGCTCGGCATTGCCCAACTCCGGCTCACCCTGGACGGTGACGCTGTCAGGCGATTTTCGTTTTCCGGTCGATGATCGCACCTATTATGCCCGCGCCGACTACACTTTCAAAAGCAAGGAAAAACCGACCGGCGCGACCGATCCGGGGTCCTATAACTATGATCTGAATGCGCCCATCACGCAGTCTTATGAGATCGTCAACCTGCGTGCAGGCGTGGAATTGGGCAAGCTTGATCTCTCGCTCTACGTCAACAATGCCTTCAATGCGGCGCCGCAGCTCGGGCTCGCTCACACACGTAACCAGCCGGTCTTCACGACGTTCGTGGTGCGCCCCCGTACCGTCGGCCTGACCGCTGCACTTTCCTTCTGACCAATCTCTGATCGCAGGAAGTGCGGGCACGCTCGGGCCCGTGGCTTCCCGCGGTTTGTCAACTCAATGAAAGAAGAGCCTTGCTCATGCTGAATGATGATCTCCTCGGTCGGCGCAATGATGCGGTTCCCCGGGGCGTCGCTACCGCCACACCTGTCTTTGCAGATCGCGCCGAAAATGCCGAAATCTGGGACGTCGAGGGTAATCGCTTCGTCGATTTCGCAGGCGGCATCGCGGTCCTCAATGTCGGCCATCTCCACCCTCGGGTCGTTGCGGCCGTCAGCGAGCAGCTTACCCGCTTTTCCCATACATCATTTCAGGTCATGGCCTATGAAAGCTATATCGAACTGGCCGAGCGACTGAATGCCATCGCGCCATTTTCGGGCGACGCGAAAACCATCCTTTTCACGACCGGCGCCGAAGCAACCGAGAATGCCGTCAAGATCGCTCGCGCTGCAACGGGCCGCTCCGGCGTAATCTCCTTCACCGGGGGTTTCCATGGCCGTAGTGCGCTTGCCAGCGCCATGACCGGCAAGGTTAATCCATATAAGCGCCAGTTCGGGCCTGCTCTGCCCGACGTCTTTCATGTGCCGTTTCCGAATGCAGAACGGGGTATCAGCGTCGAGGACAGTCTCAAGGCTCTGGATTTTCTCTTTTTTGCTGACGCAGCCCCCCAGTCGATTGCCGCAATCATCATCGAGCCCATCCAGGGCGAGGGTGGGTTCAATGTTGCGCCGCCCGAGTTGCTCAAGGCCCTAAGGACCATCTGCGATATGCACGGCATAAAGCTGATCGCAGATGAAGTGCAGAGCGGCTTCGCGCGCACCGGCAAGATGTTCGCCGTGGAGCATAGCGGGATCGAGCCCGATCTGGTCGCAATCGCCAAATCTCTCGCCGGGGGGTTCCCTCTGTCGGGCGTGATCGGACGTGCTGACCTCATGGATTGCGTGGAACCTGGTGGTCTTGGAGGCACCTATGGCGGATCGCCCATCGGCTGTGTTGCTGCGCTGGCTGTACTGGATATCATTGTGGATGAGCAGCTTCTCAAACGTTCTCAATATATTGGCGGTCTGATTTCCGCCCGTATCGAGGGATGGCGCATGCGTAACGACCTGCTGAGCATTTCCGCCCCTCGAGGCATCGGCAGCATGATCGGTTTCGACATTCTCGATCCTGATGATGGCATGAAGCCGATGGCCAATGGCGGCAAGCAGGTTGCGGTCAAGGCGCTCGAGGCCGGTCTCGTGATCCTCAACTGCGGCGGCAAGGGTGAAACGGTCCGTGTTCTGGTGCCGCTGACGGCTCCCGATGTCATTATCGATGAAGGGCTCGACGCACTGGAAAAAGCCCTGCAGGTCGTGTCGTGAGCGAAGGGAGCAACGACAGCGCCTCTTCCTCGATCCGGCTTGATCGGCCAGATCTGCTGCGCACATCGGCATTTATCGGGGGGCACTGGCGCGACGCACAGAGCCGCATCGAGGTCACCGACCCGGCGACCGGACGCCTTCTTGGTCATGTCCCCGACATGGGTGAGCTCGAAACGCAAGAGGCGGTTGCCGCAGCGCAGGAGGCGTTGGGCCACTGGCGCGCGCGAACATCGGCCGATCGCGGTGTGATATTGCGCCGCTGGGGCGAGGCGATGCTGACCCATCGCGAGGACCTTGCCCGGATCATGACCAGCGAACAGGGCAAGCCGCTCGCTGAAGCACGCGGCGAAGTGGACTATGCCGCCTCATTTCTTTTCTGGTTCGCGGAAGAGGGCCGCCGGGCCTATGGCGACATCATCCCGGGACATGGAGCCGATAAGCGGATCATGGTGACGCGTGAGCCTATCGGGATCGTGGCAGCCGTGACTCCCTGGAATTTTCCGCTTGCTATGATCACGCGCAAGGCGGGGCCAGCTCTGGCTGCCGGCTGCACGATGATCGTGAAGCCTTCGGAATTGACCCCTTTCTCCGCGCTCGCCCTGGCGCTGCTGGCGCAGGAGGCTGGTGTGCCCGCGGGTGTTCTCAACATCGTCACCGGTACTGCGGCTCCGATCGGAGACATTCTCGTCAGCCATCCCGCGATTGCAAAGTTGAGTTTTACCGGGTCCACGTCGGTCGGCAAAATGCTGGCCGGCCGCGCCATGCAGACCGTCAAGCGGGTCTCACTGGAACTGGGAGGCAATGCGCCTTTCATCGTGTTCGACGACGCAGACCTCGACGCCGCGGTTGAAGGTGCCATGGCATCCAAATTCCGCAACGCAGGCCAGACATGCGTCTGCGCCAACCGCTTTCTCGTCCAGGCGGGCATATATGATGCGTTCGTGGAGCGTCTTGCCGCCAGGGTGAAGGCGCTTCGCATGGGCGGCGGTCTGGATGAGGGGATCGATATTGGTCCGCTGATCAACGATGCGGCGGTCGAAAAGGTCTCTCAGCATGTCGTCGATGCACTGGAAAATGGTGGCCGACTGATTGCAGGTGGGAAGCGGATAGCGGGTGATGGCAATTTCTTCGAACCCACGCTGATCTGCGACGTACCATCGTCAGCGCGTTTCTGCGCGGAAGAAACCTTCGGCCCACTGGCCGGTATCATAGGCTTCGACACCGAAGCGCAAGCGATTGCGATGGCCAACGATACCCGCGCGGGTCTGGCCGCCTATCTCTTTACCCGCGATCTCTCCCGCAGCTACCGGGTCAGCGAGGCGCTCCAATATGGGATGGTGGGGCTCAATACCGGCCTCATATCGACCGAGGTCGCGCCCTTCGGCGGTGTCAAGGAATCCGGCTTTGGACGTGAGGGATCGCGTTACGGGATCGATGAATATCTCAACATGAAGCTCGTTTGCACCGCGGTTTCGGCGAGCTGAGGCTCCCTAAAGACACATAGCGTGAGCAAGAAGAAAAGGGGGAAGACATGGGGTCAGCGCAACCTGATCGGCTCAGCCATTCATTAAAGTCGCGCCACGTGTCGATGATCGCCATTGGCGGCATTATCGGCGCCGGTCTCTTCGTGGGTTCGAGCACCTCGATTTCGCAGGTCGGCCCCGCCGTAGTCGTGAGCTACGGCATCGCTGGCATCGTCATTCTCATGGTAATGCGGATGCTGAGCGAAATGGCAAGCCTGATGCCTGGCGCCGGTTCCTTTACCGAACTTGTCCGTGCCGGGCTGGGCGATCGCGCCGGCTTCATCTGCGGTTGGCTCTATTGGTATTTCTGGGTCGTTGTCGTGGCTATCGAGGCGATAGCCGGTGCGGTCATCATCGCCCAGTGGATCGCGGCGCCAATATGGCTGATCGGCGTGGTCCTGCTGGCGATCGTGACGGGTGTCAATCTGCTCTCGACCCGTTCCTATGGCGAGTTTGAATTCTGGTTCTCGCTCATGAAGGTGGTCGCAATCATCGCCTTCATCGCCATAGCGGGACTGTGGGCATTTGGCGTGACGTCACCCCACGGGCCGACCTTTGCCAATCTCGTTGCGCATGGCGGGTTTGCGCCCAATGGATGGGGAGCCGTGCTCGCCGGCGTCACAAGCGTTATCTTCGCCCTATGCGGCGCAGAGATTGCGACGATTGCAGCGGCGGAATCGCAGGAACCCGCCCGCACGATCGCACGGATCACCGCGAGTGTCGCGCTTCGCATCCTCCTTTTCTATCTTCTCTCCATCGGCCTCATTGTTTCGATCATGCCGTGGACCAGTATCGTTCCGGGCCAGTCCCCTTTCGCGGCGACCTTGAGCTTCATGCAAATCCCGCATGCCGGTGATATCATGAATATTGTTGTCCTGATCGCGGTGCTGTCCTGTCTGAACTCGGGCATGTATGTCACCTCGCGCGTGCTTTTCGTCCTTTCCGAAAAGGGAGATGCCCCCAAGGGGCTTGTCGCGCTAAGTGCCAAGCATGTGCCCATCCGTTCGACATTGATCGGCAGCCTGTTTGCATATGGGGCGCTCGCCGCCTCAATCCTCTCGCCCGAGCTGGTGTTCAGCTTTCTGGTCAATGCCTCGGGCGCCGTCATGCTGTTCATCTATCTGCTCGTCTGTTTCGCGCAGGTGCGCATGCGCAAAAAGATCGAGCATGAGGCACCTGAGCGGCTGATCATCCGCATGTGGTTCCATCCTTATGGGAGCTATCTGACCGCAGGCGGTATCGCGATCATCCTGATTGCCATGCTGCTCAAGCCGGCGTTGCGCACTGAATTGCTTAGCAGCCTGGTGCTCCTGGCGATCGTATGCGCCCTGTCTTTCCTCAAGAGCCTGCGCGGCAGTCCCAACCTTTCTTCTTCCCTTGGACGGAGTTCCGCATCGTGATCCGTACATCTCTTTTTGTCGGCACCGCACTGGTGCTGGCGGGCCTTTCGCAGACCGTCCGGGCAGCCGAGCAAGCCGACATGCTGCTGACCAACGCTGTGGTCGTTACCATGGACCCGGATCGGCCTTCTGCAACGAGCGTGGCGGTCAAGGACGGCAAGATCCTTGCTGTGGGCGGTGACGAGCTCACCATCGCCTACACGGCGCCAGAAACCATCGACCTCAAGGGCCGGGTCCTGATGCCCGGCTTCATCGACACCCATATTCACATCACCGGCCAGTCGCGGCGCTCGGTTGCGCTCGAAACAGCCAGATCGATCAAGGATGTGCAGGCGAGGGTGAAGGCCAAGGCAAAGGAGCTTGGTCCGGGCGAGTGGATCATCGGCTATGGCTGGGACGAGGCCAAACTTTCTGAGGGTCGCAACATCGTCAGCACTGATCTCGACGTTGCTGCTCCTCGAAATCCGGTTGCGCTCACTCGAGCGGGCCAGCACAGCGTCGTAGGGAATAGCGTTGCAATGAAGATTGCAGGCATCGTGAAAGGGATGCCGGATCCCGACAGGGGCGTCGTGGAGCGTTATTCCAATGGCGAACCCAACGGGATCATTCGCGAACGTGGCGACCTTTACAGCAAGCATATTCCCCAGCCCTCGTCGCAGGAGATGAAGCCTAGCTGGACTGCCGCTCTCAGGTCGCTCCTTCCACTCGGCATAACCAGCATCATGGAGGCACTCAGCACGATCGACGACGAGCCAATCGGCAAGGGCGGCGCTCCGGCGAGCCAATGGCGCGGCGTTCACACCTACAAGCAGTTTCGTGAAATCTATGCTGAGGACGGCGAGAGTCTGCCGCGCGCCGCGCTCTACATCGTATATCCTGGTGCTGAACGCCTGAAGGCATTTCCCTATAAGACCGGATATGGCGATGACCGGCTCAAGCTCGGCCCGATCGGTGAGGCGCCTGCGGCCGATGGCGGTTTCACAGGGCCTACGGCCTGGACGATCGATGACTATAAGGGCATGCCCGGGTTCCGCGGTCATGCAGCACTCAAGCCTGACGAGATGGATGAACTCGTTCGGACTTCACGCGATCTTGGCTGGCAGCTTGGCATCCATGCGATCGGAGATGCTGCGATCGCGCGCCTGATCGAATCCTATGCCTCGGCGCTCGACGAGGCGCCAATCAAGGATCATCGCTGGTTTTCCTCGCACCTCACCATGCTCCCGCCGCTGCCTACGCTGCAGACAATGGCGAGCCACGGCATCTGGGGCGCCGCGCAGCCCAACTTCCTGTATAATCTCGAGGGACGCTACAACCAGACGCTCGAAGGGGGGCGGCTCCAGCATATAAATCCGCTCGGCACACCGCTGCGCTTTGGGGTGCATATGACGCTTGGATCGGACAATCTGCCGATCGGGCCACTTTGGGGGTTTTATGTCGCGGTAACGCGGAAGGGGGAGAGCGGAACCGTCTATGGCGAGGAAGAAGCGGTGTCGCGCTATGAGGCGCTCAAGGCCTATACGCAGGACGCTGCCTATCTGACCTGGGACGAGGCCAAGAAGGGCAGCCTGACACCGGGCAAGCTTGCCGACATGATCGTGATGGACCGCAATCTTCTGACCATCCCCGAAGAGGAAATCCTCAAGGCCCAGGTCGAGATGACGTTCATCGGCGGCAAGATGGTGTTCAAGCGGTGAAGCCCGTGTCGCCAGCAGTCGAGCCGGGGCGGACGGGAAAGTCGCAAAAGCTTGTTCTGGTGCAGCCAGAAACGGTTGCCCGCATGAGGCTGTATCTGGATGGTCGTACCGACGAGAAACTCAATGCGCGCTTTGGTATCAGCTATAATAGCTGGCGCAAAATTGTAGGGGGACAGGCTGTAAGGGCATCGCTTGCCAATCGGCTGATGGCACGCCTTTCGCACCTGGACGCGCATATTGAGCGAGCCGATCATGACTGAGCCGGGGGCAACGCCAATCCTTGCGCGGCCTCGCCCACAAGACCGCGGCGCCTGGTCGTCGCTCTGGGCAGGCTATCAGCTTTTCTATGAGGTTGCGATCGCGCCGGACGTTTCGGATTTGACCTGGTCGCGTATTCTGGACCCGGCAGAGCCGGTGAATGGCCTTCTTGCCTGGCTGGATGGGCAGGCAATCGGCCTTGTCCATTTCATCTGGCACCGGTCGACCTGGACGGACGGCGATTATTGTTATCTCCAGGACCTGTACGTGGGCGACAGGTTTCGGGGCCTTGGAGTTGGCCGGCGGCTTATCCAAGCGGTCTACGAAGCCGCTTCGGCCAGAAATTGCTCGCGCGTCCACTGGCTGACACATCAAGATAATCAGGATGCGATGCTGCTCTACGACCGGATCGCTCACCGGTCCGGCTTTGTCCAATACCGTAAAATACTCTGATTTCAGGCACGGGCAGCTTGTCCGGCTCCATTTCCTCATTCGACACAGGAGGTTCCGCATGAAGAACTCACTCTATGCCGTCTCGATGCTCGCCAGCATGATGGTTGGGACGCCCGTCTTTGCTGCCCCGGCCGATATGCTGCTCTTCAACGGCAAGGTGCTTACGGTCGACAAGGCCTTTTCCATCCGCTCGGCCGTCGCGGTCAAAGATGGAAAGATTGTTGCGGTGGGAGGCTCTGAACTGATCAAGCGCTATCCCGATGCGCAGCGGATCGATCTGCGTGGTCGAACGCTGATGCCCGGCTTCATCGACACGCATCTGCATGTCAGCGGTCTGTCCCATCGCTCGGTCGAGCCGGACAAGGCGAAATCGATCAGCGAAATCCAGCAGATGGTCGCGGCAAAGGCGAAGGAGCTGGGGCCGGGGGAATGGATTTCGGGCTATGGCTGGGATGAGGCGTTGCTGGCGGACAACCGTGTCCCGACGCGGGCCGACCTTGATGTTGCTGCGCCGAACAATCCGGTCATCCTGACCCGTGCCGGCGGCCACTCTTCGGTGTCCAATTCCGCTGCGCTCAAACTTGCCGGTATCGACGCGTCGACGCCCGAGCCGGACGGCGGCATGATCGAGCGCAGTGCGAGCAACGAGCCCAACGGTATCATTCGTGAACGCAGCGATCTCGTCGCCCGGCTCGTTCCGCTCGACAGCAAGGAGCAGATGCGCCCGAGCTACATTGCAAAGCTCAAATGGCTTTTGAGCCTGGGCATTACCACCGTCATGGAAGCCTATACCTCGATCGACGATGAGCCTGAAGGAAAGGGTGGTATCGGCAAGGGAGGGCCCAATGATGCCTTTGCCTCAGGACGCCACAGCTGGGCGGAATTCCGGTCGATATATTCCGAGATGGGAGCCGATCTCCCGCGTATGATCACTTACATCGCCTGGCCCGGCGCCGAACGGCTCAAGGCTTTTCCCTATCATACGGGCTATGGCGATGATCGCCTCAAGCTCGGCCCGATTGGCGAATCCCCCTATGATGGCGGCTTTACCGGGCCGACAGCTTTTACCAAGGAAGATTATAAGCGGCTGCCTGGCTTTCGAGGCAAGACCTTCTACTCGCAGGATGTCGCGCGTGAGATCGTGTCCGTCTCAGGCGCTTTGGGCTGGCAGGTTGGCATCCATTCGATCGGCGACCAGGCGATCGAGGATATGGCAGGCATCTATGACGCTGAGCTCAAGGCGCATCCCAAGACGGATCATCGCTGGTTCCTGTCTCATTTCACGATGATCCCTTCCGTTGAAACCATGAAGATGATGGCCGCGAACGGAACCTGGGCAGCGGCGCAGCCCAATTTTCTCTACAATCTGGAAGGACGCTACGAGCAGACGCTCGATGGCTATCGCCTTGAGCACAATAATCCGGTTGCTCTCCCTCTCAAGGCTGGCGTCAAGATGGTGTTCGGAAGTGACAATCTGCCCATCGGGCCGATGGTTGGCCTTTACACGGCGATCACACGCAAGGGGCCGGACGGCAAGGTCTTTGGTCAGGAGGAAGCTGTGAGCCGCGAGGAGGCCATCCGGCTTTACACTGAAAAAGCCGCATATCTTGGCTGGGATGAACAGAAGAAGGGCACGCTGGAGGTTGGTAAATTTGCCGACATGATCGTACTCGACCAAGATCCCATGATAGCCAGTGAAAATGATCTTCTATCTGCCAAGGTCGACATGACCATGGTTGGTGGCAAGGTCGTCTATCAGCGGAGCGTCGGCGAGTAAGTTGTAATTAATGGTGCTGGGGCCAACTCGTTTGATTTTCCATGTGAGAGTATGACGGCTGGCGGCCCGCAAAATGGTTTGGCGGGCGATACGAACTGATGCGTTGGATGCCTCCCTTCATCGGGCATCCAACGCATCAGTTTAGGTACAATCCCATCGCACGTGCTCTTGCGTTCGCCGGTGAGGCCATGTTCCATCGGCGAACGCAGGCATTTTAGAAGTCCGTTGACGACGATGCCGGGTCCGCTGTCATCGCCGCGTCAGTCGGAACCGGCACACCGGAGGAACAGATTGAAGCGGCCTATCAGGCGGTGCAATCGGCCCTCCGCGCGGAGTTGCTGGAACGCATCGTCCAGAACAGCCCGGCCTTCTTCGAGCAACTGATCGTCGATCTGCTGATCGCCATGGGCTATGGCGGATCGCACAAGAACGCGGCCACCCAACTCGGCCGTTCGGGCGACGGTGGCGTCGATGGCGTCATCAACGAGGACAGGCTGGGGCTGGACCGGGTCTATGCGCAGGCCAAACGCTATGCCGACACGACGGTCGGACGCCCCGATGTGCAGGCCTTCGTCGGCAGCCTGGTCGGCCACCACGGCGCCACCAAGGGTGTCTTCGTCACCACCTCAACCTTCAGCAGCCAAGCGCGCGATTACGTCAAGCACCTCGCCCAGCGGGTCATCCTGATCGACGGGGACCGTCTGACCGACTTGATGATCGAATATGGCGTGGGCGTCCGCGTCAGCCGCAGGATTGAGTTCAAGCGGCTCGATGAAGATTTCTTCGCGGAGGAATGACTGCGCAGGTCACAGGGGTGCCTCCCGCGAATCCCGCTCTCGCACGATCGCGCTATATTCCATCAGCACCTGGGCAACGGTGGCGTCATCGGTGACAGCGAAGGACTCCGCTACCCTGCGCGCCTGGGTGGTGCGCACTCCAGCCAGTCGATGCGTGCCTGATCCGGGATCGTCCGCTGGCTTTCGAAGTTAATCTGTTCACTGTAACCGGCTATCACGTCATTGATTGCCTCCAGCGCCGCCTCATAGGCAATCGCCTGATCCTGCGTCCACAGCGGGTAGGTTTTCGTCGTCATGCCTTTTGATCCCTTATGCCAAGGTTCTACACCATTCCGCCAACCTGACGAACCGGCACTGGCATTCAGCGCTCAAGCGCTATATGATAAAATCATATCAAATGGAGGCAGGCATGGCTGCGAAGGCAATCTCGGTAACGCTTGGCGAAATGGCGTCGCACGCTGAACGCCATCTAGCGTCCGGTCGCTATGCCTCCATGAGTGAGGTGATGCGCGCCGGACTGCGCGCGCTGGATCGCGAAGAGGCCGTGCTAGATGAACTCGTTCGCGTCCGCGTGGCAGAGGCACTGGCCGATCCTCGTCCGGCCATGCCGCTCGACAAGGCATTTGCAAAGGTCCGGGCCTCGATCGCCAAGACATGACCTATGACGTGCAGTTGTCCGCCCTGGCGATCGAAGACTTGATCACACTCCACCGATGGGTCAGCGCGGAAGCCGATATTCCCACGGCAGATGGCTATCTGGCCAGAATTGAAGAGCGCATCGCGGCGCTCGCCGACTTCCCTCATCGCGGATCGCCCCGTGATGACCTGATCGCAGGCCTGCGCACGCTGACTTTCGGGCGCCGCCTGCTGATCGCCTACAGCGTGGACAGGCAATCCGTCACCGTTCAGCGTGTCATCAACGCCCTACGCGACCTTGGGCCTGCGCTCCGCGATTCCTGATGCTCAGGAGCGGTCCACCTTAGCAGGTTGCGGAAAAAGGAGCTTGCCCTGAAGAGGCATTGGTGATTCCAGGATTGCGACGAGCGATGTTGAAGGGATCGGGATGCGCGGCGATGACGACCACTGCGACGCCTTTTTCCGCAACCTGTTAGTGCCAGCAGTCGCAGCCAACTTGAAAGGCATCCCGATGTCTGCTCGCGCGCGAGTGCCGCTGCTGTAGAGATAAGTGGCCGATGAAGAGTTCGCTATACTCGTGCATGGTTCGACCCCGCCCAAGCATGGAGATAGGCACGCTCAGACCCGGCTGCTACTCAATGGAAGGGGAGGCGGCTTGAAGGAGCCCGAATTTTCACCTAGATTGCAATCTGCCGATTTTTGATCGGCATTTTGTGAGGTACTTATGTCAGTGGAAAGGATCCAGGAGCTGCTTGGCGGAGAGGCTCTGACCGGCCCGCTCCACAATGAGCGGGATGTTGTTCGGCTCATTCGTCGAGGCGTCCCGACCGAGGCGGTCGATCATTTCCTCCTTACCTCGGGGCTCAACTTCAATGCGCTCGAGCCCAAGGTGCTCAGCCTTAGGACTTTCAAGCGCCGAAAGAAGAATGAGCAATTGCTTGAACAGGACGAATCGGATCGTCTACTGCGGGTGGTGAGCATTGTCGCAGCTGCTGAGGAGACCTTCGGCACTGCCGGCAAGGCGCAGGAATGGCTCAATCGTCAGAACCGCGCGCTTGAGGGGGAGACCCCCCTTGCCATGGCTGACACTGATCGTGGCGCGCGCGCCGTTGAGGCGCTTCTTGGTCGGATTGGGCACGGTATCGCTGCGTGATCCTCTATCGTTTATGCAAGGCCGCCCATGTTGCTCTCGATGGCGAGGGCGCACGTCTTTGGGGCGGGCGCTGGAATTCCGCCGGAAGGCCAATGGTCTATGCTGCGGCGACGCCCAGTCTTGCCGTTCTGGAGGTGCTCGTTCACCTCGATCTGCCAGCCGAATTGCTTCCCGATGATCTGCGCCTTCTGACGATCGAAGTTCCCGACAGCGCCTCAATTCAAAGACTCGATCCAAGCCCGACCGATGATGACGCCTGTTTGGAAGCTGGCAACGCGTTCCTGAGGAGGGGCGGTCATCTCATCATGCAGGTTCGGAGCGTCGTCGTCCCTCAGGAGTGGAATATTCTTATCAATGTACTCCATCCCCAGATGGCCGCAGTAGCCATCGTAAGGAACGAACCGTTCCAGATTGATCCGCGACTTTTGGCATAGCGTCGCCCTCGCCCCCATGCTGGCTTTGCTGGCCGAAGGCTGCTTTTAGCGGGCTACCCCTTCTACAGCGACGTGTGAACAAAGTCCGGTTCAAATTTGGCTGATTTTGCGCGTGTCGGGCATGCGCAGATAGACGATCAGCGACACCGCGATCATGGCGGTGACGTACCAGTAGAAGCCGCCTTCCATCCCGGCATGCTTCATCCAGAGCGCGGCATATTCGGCGGTGCCGCCGAACAGGGTGTTGGCCAGCGCATAGGGAAGCGCGACGCCCAGCGCCCGGATATGGGCCGGGAACAGTTCCGCCTTCACGATCGCGTTGATCGAGGTGTAGCCGGTGACGATCACCAGGCCGCCCAGCACCAGCAGGAACGCGCCGAAGGAGGAGGTGACGCGTTCCAACGCCGTGAAGATCGCGGTGGTGAACAGGACGCCGCTGACGCCGAAGCCGATCAGCAGGGGCTTGCGGCCGATGCGATCGGACAGCCAGCCGGCCATGGGCTGCAACAGCATGTAGATGAACAGCGCCGACGCCATGATCGCGGTCGCGGTCTGGCGGCCGAAGCCGGCGCTGTTGACCAAGAATTTCTGCATATAGGTGCTGTAGGCATAGAAGGCGAGCGTGCCGCCGGCGGTGAGCGCCATGACGAGCAGCACTTCGCGCGGATGACGGCGGATGAGGTTGAGGCCGCTTGAGCGGGGCTGTTCCCTGACCGCCGCGCTTTCCACGAAGGCTTCGGTTTCCTTGAGGCCGCGGCGCAGGCGATAGACGCCGACTGCCATCACCCCGCCGATCACGAACGGCACCCGCCAGCCCCAGCCTTCCAGCTGATGTTCGGTGAGGAATAGCTGGAGCAGCAGCAGGACACAGAGCGCCAGCAACTGGCCTGCGATCAGCGTCACATATTGGAAGCTGGAGAAAAAGCCGCGCTGGTCGCTCTGCGCCATTTCCGACAGATAGGTGGCGCTGGCGCCATATTCGCCGCCGATCGACAGCCCCTGCATCAGGCGCGCGAGCAGCAGCAGGACCGGCGCGGCGACGCCGATGCTGGCATAGCCGGGGATGGCGGCGATCATCAGCGATCCGCCGGCCATCATCATGACGGACAGGGTGAGGCCCGCCTTGCGCCCCCTGCGGTCGGCATAGATGCCCATCGCCCAGGCGCCGATCGGCCGCATCAGGAAGCCGACGGCGAAGATCGCCGCCGCATTCAGCAGCTGGGCGGTGCTGTCGTCCGAGGGGAAGAAGACCGGCGCGAAATAGAGGGTGAAGGCGGAATAGACATACCAGTCATACCATTCGATCAGATTACCGATCGATCCGCCAAGGATGGATTTCAGGCGATCCTGGCGGGAAAGACTGGCTGGGGAGAGAGACGCAACATGTTCCATCCCCGTTGATACGGACGGCCCGGTGCGTTCTGCTAACTCCCTTCGGCGGAGACCAAAATTATCGAATTGTCGCTGCCCGGAACGGCGCGGATGCCGAAGCCGCTTTCGAGCGCGTCGACGAAATCCTGCGAGCGGTCGAGGCGGAAGGCACCGCCGACCCGCAGGCTGGCGATCGCCGGATCACCGATCACCAGCGGAGTGGGGCGATAGCGGTTGAACTCCTCGACCGCCTGGGCGAGCGTGTCGCCCTCAAACTCGACCATACCCGCCTGCCAGGCGGTGCGCTGCCGGATCTTGGCCGGTTCCAAATGGGTAACGGCGATGCTGCCGCTGCGCACGGCGGCGCTGCGGCCGCTTTCGATCCGGCGGACGGCGGAGTCGCCGTTGCGGACCGCCACGATCCCCTCGATCACGGTCAGTTCGGTGACGTCGGCGCGCAGGCGGACGTTGAACATCGTGCCCACGGCGCGCACCAGCGTCCCGTCGGCATTGACGATGAAGGGCCGCTTCTTGTCATGCGCGACATCGAACTGCGCCTCGCCCTTCAGCAGGGTGATCTGCCTGATGTCGTCGCGCAGCGCGACCTCGACCGAGCTGTTGGTGTTGAGATGGATGCGGGAGCCGTCGGCAAGTTGCACTGTGCGGGTCTCGCCCAGGGCCGTGCGATAATGATCGACCGTGCCGAGCAGGCGCAGCGCGACGGTGGAGGCGACGCCGACCGCGGCAGCTGCGGTCGCCAGGCCGATGAGCAGGCCACGCCGGCCGACCAGGCGCGGCCGGATTTCGGCAACCGGTTCTTCCGGGGCGGGATCGTCGGGCAGCGCGATTGCGGACGTTACCGGTTCGTCCTGCTGGCTGGCGGGCAGTTCATTGAGCCGCTCGGTCAGCTCCCAGCCGGCCTCCGCCTTGGCAAAGGCGAAACCATGGGCAGGGTCCAGCGCCACCCAGGCATAGGCGTCATTCCAGTCTTCGGGGGCGTCGCTCGCCCGCGCCTTAAGATACAGACGAGCCGCTTCGGCCTCGATCGCCTGCATGTCTTCCGCGCTTCTGTAGCGACCAACCAAATCCAGAACCCTCAAACTGTCCGATGGCTTGCATTATCTTCACAGCCGCGCGCGTCAAATGCTTGTCCACAGTAAAGACGGACAGCTCCATCTCCTCTGCTATCTCCTTGACCGATTTCTCATGGACACGGCGCAGGATGAAGGCCCGTCGGCATTGCGCCGGCAGCGTGTCGAGAATGGCCTGGAGATGGCGCAGCTCGTCGCGCGCATGCAGCGCTTCCTCGGTCGAATTGTCGGTCTGGAGCACGTCGAATTCGGCGACCAGTTCGAGCGACACGATCTTCTCGCGCCGGGCCTCGTCGATCAGCAGGTTGCGCGCGATCTGGAACAGGAAGGCCTTGCCGCTCTGTGCGCGGTGAATGTCGCCGTTCGCATAGGCGCGGGTCATGCATTCGGCGACGATGTCATCCACATCCTGGCGATGGGAAACCACCCGGCGCAGGCGGGAGCGCAAGGCGCCCTCATGAGGCAGAATGGCCTGCTTGAACCAGTCCAGCCTTGCCCTGATCGAGTCCACGTCCACAGCCACGCTCGTCCCCCTGTGCTTATCATTCTCCTCTCCGGCGCGCCCGATGCGGCGCTGCGTCGAGGCAGTGCCAGACCGATAGCGAAGGCCCCCTCGTCACAAAAATGAGATATTTTTAAGCGTCGTTAGCAGAAACGCGATCGGCCTCCGTATCCACCACCGACGGGCAAATAATTTCGCAGCCCAATCATTTCACGGGGGATATGATGTCGCGTAATTTTCGGAATGTTTCTCTGTGCGTGGTCGCAACAGTCGTTGCCCTCAGCACCCAGACGGTGGTAGCAGCCGAACCGGCGAAGTTCAAGATTCCGGCCCAGTCGATGCAGACGGCCCTGACGCTCTTCGCCAAGCAATCGGGCATCCAGCTTCTCTTCCCCTATGATCAGGTTGCCGGCCTGCATGCCCAGTCGGTCAACGGCAAGATGGCGCCCGATGTCGCGCTGCAACGGCTGATCGCCGGATCGGGGCTGAAGATCACGCTGTCGAACAACAATGTCATCGCCCTGTCACTGAACGCCCAGGCACACAAGGGCCGCGCCGTCGAAGTCGCGAGCCTGGGCGTCACCGCTCTTCCCTTCGCGATGCAGGCTAGCGCCGCACCCGTTGCCGCCGCCGGCTTGCCGCAAGCGGCCGAAGAGGATCAGGCCGCGCAGATCGTCGTGACCGGGTCGCGCGGCCAGGCCCGCACAGTTGCTGACAGCCCGACGCCGATCGACGTGATCGGCGGCGACGAGATGAATCGCACGGGCAAGGCGGGCGTGCTGGCCGCGCTCAACACGCTGGTGCCATCCTTCAACCTGCCGACCCGAGCGGGCGGCGGTACGTCCACAGTCATCGCCACGGGCGGTCTACGCGGCCTTAACCCCGACCAGGCGCTGATCCTGGTGAACGGCAAGCGTCGGCACAAGACGTCGCTGATCAACTCCGTGTCGTCCTTTTACAAGGGCTCCGTGCCGGCGGACATGGACATGATCCCCAATGCGGCGATCGACCATATCGAAGTGCTGCGCGACGGTGCAGCCGCCCAATATGGGTCGGACGCGATCGCCGGCGTCATCAACATCATCCTGAAGGATGATGCAAAAGGCGGATCAGCCTCTTTTTCGGCCGGCCAGAATTTCGATCGCAGTGACGGTGAGCTGTATCGCGCAGACGTCAACTATGGCGCGAAGCTGGGGCAGGAGGGTTATATCAACCTGTCCGCCAGCGCAAAGAAGCAACTGGCGTCGAACCGCGCCGAGCCGATCTCGTCCAGCATCCGTCTCTATCCGCTGGTCAATGGCCAGCCGGACCCGCGCGAAGCGACGATCAGCCGCTTGGTCACCTACAATTACGGTGCCATGCCGCAGGTCAGCCTGAACCTGGGCTATAGCGCAGGCTATAATTTCGGCGAATTAGAGCTCTATTCGTTCGGCACGTACAGCGAGCGCGAATCCGACCTTAATTACACCTATCGCACACCGTCCAACGCGAACTCGCTGCCGGAAATCTATCCCAATGGCTTCCGTCCGCGCGTGGTCATCAGCGAGGCCGATTTCGAGTTCGCGCTGGGCGTGAAGGGGACGATCGGGGGCTGGGACGCCGACCTCAGTTCCACTTTCGGCAAGAACCGCTCGCGACAAAATGCCGACAACACGCTGAATGCATCGATCGGGCCGACGAGCCAGACCGAATTCTATGTCGGCACGCTGATGTCCAAGGAGTGGGTCAACTCGCTAGATCTGACCCGCGGCTATGATGTCGGCGGCGGCAACCTGCAGCTGTCGGGGGGGCTGCAGCATCGCTATGAAAGCTATGCGGTACTGGAAGGCGAGGAGGCCAGTTATCTGGCAGGCACCTATACCTCCAGCCTGGGCGTTCCCACGCCCGGCGCATCCGGAGCGGCGGGCTTCACGCCCGAAGACGCCGGCAGTATCAGCCGCAACAACCTGGCCGCCTATCTCGACGTCGCCTACGATCCTAACAAGGACGTGACGATCGGCGCGGCGGTTCGCTATGAACATTATGACGATGCTAGCGGCGATACGCTGATCGGCAAGGTCAGCGGTCGCTATGCGGTGACCGATTGGCTGTCCTTCCGTGGCGCGGCGAGCACCGGCTTCCGCGCACCGGCGCTGGCGCAGCAGATCTACGCGGCCACCACCGGCCAGTTCCGCAACGTCAACGGCGAATCCGTGCTGTTGCAGATCAAGACGCTGCCCGTCGAGTCGGCAGCGGCGATCGCGCTGGGCGCTGAACCACTGACGCCGGAGAAATCGGTCAATTTCTCGGCCGGCTTTGCGCTCAAGCCCATGTCGGGCCTGAACATCACGGTCGATGCCTATCAGATCAAGGTGAAGGACCGTATCACTCTGACCTCTACTCTGCCGGACTCGATAGTGTCGCCGATCCTGATCGCCAGCGGCATTCCCGGCTTCATGAGCGCACAATATTATACCAACGCCATCGACACCCGCACGCGGGGCATCGACGTGGTCGCGACCTATCGTCACGGCATTATCGATGGCCTGAGCATGAACTGGAATCTGGGCTATAACTACAACAAGACCATCCTGACCAAGGTGAAGGACAATCCGGTCGAACTGGCGGCGTTGCAGAGCGAGTTGTTCGACCGTGCGTCGCGGGCGAACATGACGACCAACCTGCCGCTGACCAAGCTGTTCCTGGGCAATGTGACGACCTGGAACGACTTTTCGCTCAGTACCCGCCTCGTGCGCTATGGCGCCTTCAAGAGCCAGGGCAACACGGTGTCGCAGGATGCGGAGTTCGGCGCCAAATACATCACCGACATGGAACTGACCTGGAACGCGAGCGAGCGCTTTAACGTCAGTGTCGGCGCGAACAACCTGTTTAACGTCTACCCGCTGCGTGACGAGGCCAACACATCGGCCGCGAACGGCTCGGGCTTCTACGCGACCGGCGGTGGCTTCGGCTTTACCGGCGGTTTCTACTACGGCCGCGTGTCGGTCAATTTCTAATATCGGGGAGAATTGATCGATGCGTTCGGTAGCAGCGGGACTGACGCTGGCCCTTGCGACCCTGGCCGTGGGCACTTCGGTGTCCATGGGCAGCGGGGCGGAGGCCCAGTCTGCGAGCAAGACCAGCTTTGGCGGCGGCGAGATATTGTGGGACAGCTTCGGCGTCCCCCATGTCTATGGCAAGACCGAGGCGGCGGCCTTCTATGGCTTTGGTTATGCCCAGGCGCATAATCACGGGAACATCCTGCTGCGCATGTACGGGGAATCCCGCGCGAAGGCGGCGGAATATTGGGGCGAGGAATTCGCCAAGCAGGATGAGTGGCTGATCGGCAACGACGTGCCCGCGCGGGGGCTGGCCTGGTACAAGCAGCAGACGCCGCAGATGCGCGCCGATCTCGACGCCTTTGCGGCCGGGGTCAACGCCTATGCCAAGGCGAATATGGACAAGCTGGACCCCGAGGTGCGCCAGGTTCTGCCGCTGACCGGCGTGGACATCATGACCCACGCCCACAAGCTGATGAACTTCCAGTATATCGCGTCGGACCGTCGGGTGCTGGTGAACCCCGATACCAACGAAGCGGGCGGATCGAACGCCTGGGCGGTCGCGCCTTCGCGCACGACCAGCGGCAATGCGATGCTGCTGGCCAACCCGCATCTGCCCTGGGAACCAGGCCCGCTGACCTATATGGAGGCGCATATCAACGCGCCGGGCATGGCCATTTACGGGGCGACCCAGGTTGGCCTGCCGGTGATGCGTTTCGGCTTCAACAATGATCTGGGTTTCACCAATACGGTGAACACGATGCTGGGCTATACCAGCTATGCGCTGACGCTGGCCGACGGCGGCTATATGTTCGACGGCAAGAAGACGGCGTTCAGGACCGCGCAGAAGAGCTACAAGGTCCGCCAAGCGGACGGTTCGCTCAAGACCGTGGCCTTCACCCAGCGCTATGCGGTGCAGGGGCCGGTATTCGACCTGCCCGGCGGCAAGGTGACGGTCGCGGTCAAGGTGGCCGGGCTCGATCGTCCCGGCGTGCTCCAGCAATATCTGGACATGGGCAAGGCGCATGACTGGGCGGGTTTTGAAAAGGCGCTGCGCCAGATGCAGGTGCCGATGTTCAACATCGTCTATGCCGACCGGGGTGGCCATATCCTGTATCTGGACAATGGCATCCTGCCCAAACATGCCGAGGGCGACGTCAAGATGTGGTCCAAGCCGGTCGCGGGCGACACGTCGAAGACGCTGTGGACCGACGTGCACAGCTATGACGAGATGCCCAAGGTGAAGGACCCGGTGTCCGGCTTCGTGCAGAACGCCAATGATCCGCCATGGCTGTCGACCTGGCCGCGGGTGCTCGATCCCAAGGCGTTCCCGGCCTATGTCGCCAATGTCGGCCCCGTCAGCCAGCGCGCGCAGATGTCGGTCAAGCTGCTGAGCGAAGGGCCCAAGTTCAGTTTCGAGGAGTTCGTCGCCAAGAAGCACGAGATGCGGTCGCTGATGGCCGACCGAATGATCCCGGAACTGGTCCAGGCGGCGCAGGGCAATAGCGACCCCGATATCCGCACCGCCATCGACCTGCTGAAGGCTTGGGATCATCGCGATACCGCTGATGCGCGGGGCGCCTTGCTGTTCGAAACCTGGGCATCGATCTTTTCGCCCAACAATTTCACCGACCAGAAGAATTATGCGGTGAAGTGGACGATCGACGACCCGCTGCAGACGCCCCGTGGCCTGAAGGACCCGGCGGCTGCGGTCGCGATGCTCAAGCAGGCGGTCGCCAAGACCAAGCAGCTCTATGGCGCGGTCGACCGGCCCTATGGCGAGGTATCCCGTTTCCGCGTCGGCGACACAAGCGTTCCGGGCAATGGCGGCTTTGGCAATACCGGCATCTTCCGCACCATCACCTGGGAGCCGATGAAGAATGGCGAGCGCAAGCCGCGCGCGGGCGAAACCTGGGTTGCGATGATCGAGTTTGGCACGCCGCTCAAGGCCATGGGGCTGATGAGCTATGGCAGTTCCAGCCAGCCGGGCTCCAGGCATATGGGCGATCAGTTGCCCTATCTGTCGCAAGGCAAGCTGCGCACCCTGTGGATCGACCGCAAGGATGTGGAAGCCCATGTCGAAGACCGGACGGCCTACTGATGCGCAAGGCAGTCCTGACCATCGGTTCATTCCTGCTGGCGAGCGTGAGCCTTCCCGCGCTCGCCACCCCGGATGCGCGCCAGGCGCATGAGGGGATGATCGTGCTCGACACCCATTTCGACACGCCAGCCAATCTGGGGCGGCCGGAATGGAACATCATGGACCGCCATGTCGAGGCTAGGGACGGCGATCAGGTGGACTTTCCCCGCATGGTCGATGGCGGCGTGGATGGCGGCTTCTTCGCCATCTTCACCGCGTCCGGCCCGCGCACGCCCGATGGCGATCGCGCCGCGCGCGACTTCGCCATCCGGCGCGGCGTGCAGATCCGCGAGATGATCGCCAAACATGCCGACAGCTTCGCGCTCGCCATCACCGCCGACGATGCCGAAGCCGCAGTGAAACAGGGCAAGCGCTTCGTGTTCCTGAGCATGGAGAATGGCTATCCGTTCGAGCGCGACATCAGCTTGATGTCTGCCTTCCGCAGCCTGGGCGTCACGATGATGAGCCCGGTCCACACCAAGAATAACGATCTGGCCGACAGTTCGACCGACAAGCCGGAATGGAATGGCCTGTCCCCCGCTGGCAAGGCCTATGTGGCGGAGGCCAATCGCCTGGGAATACTGATCGACCTGTCGCATGCATCCGATGCAGTGGTGCGCCAGACGGTCGCCCTGTCGAAGGCGCCGATCATCCTCTCGCACTCGGGCATGCGCGGCGTGTTCGACCATCCGCGCAACATTCCCGACGCCGAAGCCAAGCTGATTGCGCAGAAGGGCGGGGTCATCCAGATCAACGCCTTCAACGCCTATATGATCGCAACGCCCAAGATTCCCGAGCGCGAGGCAGCGCTCAAGGACCTGATGGCCGGCTTCATGTCGCGCACCAACATGAGCGCAGCAGAACGACGTACCCTGATCGCGAAGCGCAAGGAAATCGACGCGAAGTGGCCGGTGCCCCAGGCGAGCTTCGATGATCTGATGAAGCATATCCTCCATGCCATCAAGCTGGTCGGAATCGACCATATCGGCATCAGCGGCGACTTTGACGGCGGTGGCGGGATCGAGGGATTCCGTGACATCACCGACTTCCCGAAGGTCACCGCCGCGCTGCTCAAGGCGGGCTACAAGGCTGAGGATATTGCCGGCCTGTGGGGCGGCAACGCCCTGCGCGTGTTGCGCGCGGCACAGGCAGGCGCGGAGCCCGGCACTGTCCCCGCCATCCCCTTCACCAACTGACTTGCACCCGACGATAAAGAGGAACTGCCGTGAATAGCTCCAGCACGATGCGCGCGAAACTGGCCCTGCTGCTCCTGTCCGGGGCGGCGATCGCGGGCGCCCCGGCGATTGCGCAGGCCCCGACGGCCGGCCAGCGGTTCGAAGCGGTCCAGCGTGACCTGTTCGCCGAGGCGGGCTCCCTGTCCAATGCCTGGGCCGATTTCGACAAGGATGGCGATCTCGACTTTGCCGTCACGATGAAGAGTGGCGCGATCCACCTGTATCGCAATGACAATGGCACGTTCGTGCGGGTGGGGGAGGCGATGGGCCTGCCGGTATCGGGCGGCGAATTCCGCGCGATCAGCTGGGCCGATTATGATGGCGACGGCTGGCTGGACCTGTTTGCCGGCTCCTCGCTGCCGGCCAAGCCAAGTGCGCTGTTCCGCAATGTCGAGGGCAAAAGGTTCGAGAATGTCGCGGACAAGCTTGGCCTGACCATGGTCGATCCGGGCCGTGCGTCGCGCCAGAATAACTGGATCGACGTCGACAATGACGGCGATCTCGACCTCTATGCCACCGACCGGATCGGCAAGAACCGCCTGTATCGCAACGATGGCGGCGCCTTCAGCCAGATCATGGCCGATACCGACCCGACCGTGTTCAAATCGACCGTGGGGGCCTGCTGGCTGGATTATGACCAGGACGGCAAGCTGGACCTGTTCCTGGCCAACCAGTCGGGCCAGACCGATGCCCTCTATCATAATGAAGGCGACCGCTTCGTCGATGTCGCAACGAAGCTGGGCATGGATATGCCGGGTCGTGCGAAGGAAGAGGGCGGCGTGGGCTGCGCCGTGGGCGATTTCGACAATGACGGGCTGCTCGATATCTTCGTGCCCAATTATGGCAAGAATGTCCTGTGGAAGAATGACGGGAAGGGCGGCTTCACCAATGTCGCGGCGCAGATGGGCCTCGATGTCGAGAACCATGCCGTCGGCGCTTCCTGGGGCGACTATGACAATGACGGCTTCCTCGACCTCTACATCACCTCCTATCATGGCAAGACGCCCAATCAGGTGCCGGCCGTGTCGCTGTTCCATAATGAAGGCGGCAAGCGCTTCGTCAATGTCATCGATCGCTATCCGATCCTGAACGATGGCGACCATGGCGTCGAATGGGTGGATTATGACGGCGATGGCGCGATCGACCTGAGCGTGACCCATGGTTACAGCGCGGTGGGCGGCCACTTCCTGTTCCGCAACATCATGCCGGCCGCGGAGGCGGCACGCGCCATCAACATCATGCCGCTGGACGCGAAGGGCCGGCCGGCCAAACCCGGCACCGAAGTGCGCCTTTATGACGGCAAGAAGCGCATCCTGGCGACCCGCATGGTGTCGACCGGCGGCGGCTATGGCGCGCAGAGCGTGACGCCGCTGCATTTCGGCCTCGCGTCCATGGACAAGGTCTCGGTCGCCGTCACCTGGCTGACCGCGCAAGGGCGCAAGGTGCAGTGGATCAACAATGTCCGGCCTGCCGATTATCGGGGGCGTGTGCTGGACGTTCGCCAGAAGCCCTGAGCTCAAAGTCAATTGGCGGGAAGAGAATTCGGTCAAAATTCCGCAAGACTCACCCATCTCACCGTTGCTGGCGAATTTCTACATGCGCCGGTTCGTGCTGGGATGGGACGCGCCCCACGTGGGTCTCTAATCGCCACTGCCAGCAGTTGAACTCTTTGCGGGGCGTCCGCGCGTGCTGGGCGCGAGGGTCCTGGCGGCATCCAACTCGCGTATCAGACCATGATCAACCCTCGTTTCGACGTTCTACCTGCTACTTTGTCTATCTACAGGCCCGCCCAAATGATGGTGCCGCTGAGCGCCGGGAAGCAGTTTGCACTCGGTTTGTCGATCTTGGCAGCTTTTGGGAGATGCCGAGTCCATTTTCTTCGGCGAGCCAGGCCGTCCCTTGCTCGATCCGCAACTCATGTTCCGGATGCTGCTCCTCGGCTATCTACCGACGAACTGCGCATGGCGTAAACATCTGCAGCCTTACAGAAGCAAAGGTGCTGATCGAAGTCTTACACCGTCCGCCCGATGGGCAGCCTGGGTTGCCGGCCACAGCCCCAGGCGAGGGCAACACTGCCATATCCAGCCTCCGGTTCCGATAGCTCCAACTTTTTCGCGATGTGGTGGCGATGGCGCCCAATGCTCTACAGCCAGCTGTTCAATCGGTGTGGACAGGTCAGGATTGTTTGCGCGCAACAGCCGCTGTGACTGCTAAATTCGCGCTCGCGCTAGCAACCGTTCGCGTCATGTCGAGCAGTCGGTCAAACGGCAGGACGAAGCCGACCACAAGCGCCGTCTGTTCCGGCGAAACGCCTACAGCCGACAGCACAGCGGCCAGCATGAACAGAGATGCAGACGGGATCGGCGCGGTTCCGAACGCGGCCAATGCGCCGGTTAGTAGCATAATCCCCAGCATTGCCGGATCTGGGTGTACGCCCAGCGCCTGCAGAGCAAAGATGCTGAGCAGACCGACATACATGGCGGTGCCGTCCTTGCCGATGCTGGCGCCAATGGGCAACACGGTCGACGCGGTGGCGCAATCCAGGTGCAATTCTGCCTGTGCTACTCGCAGCGCGACAGGCAATGTCGCTGCCGAAGAGGCGGTCGAGAAGGCAACCAGCAAAGGATCCACGGCTGCTTGGAAGAAGCGACGGATCGACAGGCGGGCGACCAGCCGTATGAGTGGCAGGTGGATGAAAATGATCTGCGCAATCACGCCCAGCAGCACGCACAGCGCCAGCCAACCGATATTGGTGAAGACCGCGACGCCATTGTCCGCCACGGCCTTGGCAATCAGCGCAAGGACGCCGAAGGGCGTGATTTCCATGACGACACGGACAAGGTGAAACAGCACGCGGCTGGACGATTGCAACATATTGGCCATGGGACGCCCTTCGTCCCCGGCCAGAATGACGCCGAAGCCGAACAGCATGGCGAAGAAGATGATTGCGAGCATGTCGCCTTCGGCGAGCGACTGGACGATGTTGACAGGTACGATGCCGATCAGCTGATCATGCAGCGATTTCGCTTCCCCCAGTGCATGGGGCACCGCCTTGCCCAGTGCTGTGCCGATGCCGGGCTCGATCAACAATCCCAGCACCATGCCGATGGAGACGGCGCAGGCGGTGGTGAAGGCGAAAAGGAGGACCGTACGCCCCCCTACCGATCCCAGCCGGCGCGGATCAGCGAGAGCCGTGACGCCTGATGCGATCGACACGAAGACAATCGGGACAACCAGCATGCGGATCAGCCGGACGAAGAGTTCGCCGACAGCGCCTATCCAGGGAATAGCGGCTGGCCAGAAAAGCCCCGTCAGCACGCCGACGAGCAACCCGCCCAATACCCGCAACCAGAGGGGAATGGTAAACCAGCGGTGGATCATGGCTGACATGCTACAGTTACAGCCCGCCCCAGAAGCCCGGTCGCGCGGGCAACAGATGCCCGCGATCTCCTGTCACGCCATCGTTCCGGTCGGCCGAAAGCCAGAGCGGTCCGTCCAGATCGACAAAGGCGCTGTCTGCCGCAATGGCCCAGGCCGGCGCAATGGAGAGGGATGAGCAGATCATGCAGCCTGTCATGACGCCAAGGCCACGGGTGCGCGCCGCGTGCGCGAGATCGAGCGCGGCGGTCAGGCCGCCGGCCTTGTCGAGCTTGATGTTCACAACGCCATAGCCGTCGGGCAGGCTGTCGAGATCGGCAGCAACATGAATGGATTCGTCGGCGGCGATCAGGATGGTGGAGGTAAAGCCGTTGAGATCGCCATCTTCATCTGCGGGTAGCGGCTGTTCCAGAAGGTCGATACGCAGGTCGATCATCAGCGACTGAAGGTCGCTGACCTCCGCCATCGTCCAGCTTTCATTGGGGTCGACGATCATGCGAGGCGTGGGCGCAGCGGCGCGGACGGCGCGGAGCTGGGCGGCGGGATCTGTCCGGTCGACCTTGACCTTGATCAGTGGCACGTCGGCAAGCGCGGCGGCAGCCAGGCTCATGGCTTCAGGCGTATCGAGGCCCACGGTCATCGCCGTGGCGATGGGCTGGAGCGGCCGGGCAAGGCCTATCGCCGTGGCGAGGTCGCTACCCGCCAGTCGTAATTCCAGATCCCAAAGGGCGCAATCGACCGCGTTGCGCGCCGCGCCGGCAGGCAGCAGGTCGATTAGGGCGCGGCGATCTATGCCGCTTTCCAAGGCTTCCCGGATCGCCTCGATCTCGGCGATGCTGCTCTCCACGCTTTCGCCATAGCGGGGATAGGGGACGCATTCGCCCCGGCCGGTGACGCCGCCTTCCGCAATGGTGACGGTAACGACGTCAGCGGCGGTCTTGACCCCGCGCGAGATGCGGAAAGGGGTGGCGAGGGGGAAGCTTTCTCCCAAAGCCGTCAGCGTGCGAGCCATGGGGTTCATGCAGTCTTGGTTGCAGGGGCGCTCGTCGCAGCGTCCGTGTCCAGCAGCCGGTCGAGGATCGACTCCACGCCCATGCGATAGGGATCAGAACAGGGCAAGCCGAACTCGTCGCCGATACGGGCGCAGAGCGCCAGCGCGTCAGCCTCCACCATGGCGGAGGTGTTGAGCGCGATGCCAACGACGCGGACATTGGGGTTGGTGAGACGCGCGGTGCGCAGATTGGCCTCCAGACAGTCGGATAGGCCCGGCGGCGTGTAATGGGGCAGGCCGCGCATGCTTTGGCGCATCGGATCATGGCACAGCACCAGTGCGTCGGGTTGAGCACCATGCAGCAGGCCTGTCGACACGCCGGCGAAAGAGGGGTGGAAGAGTGAACCCTGGCCCTCGATCAGATCCCAGCCGCCGTCATGGCGATCGGGCGAAATCTGCTCGATTGCACCGGAAATGAAGTCGGCCACTACGGCGTCCAGCGGAACGCCATCGCCCGCGATCAGGATGCCGGTCTGGCCGGTGGCGCGGAAATCGGCGGGCACGCCGCGCGCGGAGAGGGCGCGGGCGAGGCAGAGCGTGGTGTACATTTTGCCAACCGAACAGTCGGTGCCTACGGTCAGCAGGCGATTGCCAGCGCGCTTCTTGCCATTGCCAACCGGAATGTCGGGGCGGGGATCACGCACGTCATGCAAGGCGCGGCCGAGCCGTGTGGCGGCTTCAACCAGTTGCGGTTCGTCCTTCAGGCGTTGATGCAGGCCCGATGCGATGTCGAGGCCGGCCTCCATCGCGGCGAGCGCGTCACGCACCAGATCCTCGCCCAGTTTGCCGCCGGCATTGGCGATGCCCAGCACCAGCGTCCGCGCGCCTGCGGCATAAGCGGTGGTGAAATCCATGCGCGGCAAGCCCAGCGTCAGGCGGCAATCATCATGGCGGAATTCGCCCACGCAGATATCGGGCCGGAACACCGCCAGCCCGCGCGAAGTCTTGATGCCGATCTCGTCATTGCTGTGGCCGAGATAGAGAAGATAGGGCGTGGCGATCATGGATGTGTCGAACCTATGCTGATGGGAGGAAGAGCTTTATCTTCACCTTCCCACAGACCCCAATATCAATGGCCATGAAGGTCATAGCCTGAGGCTATAGGCTATCGATTACAGTCGAGAGCAGATCCAAAAATTCCGATGCTGTTTTCGATGGCGGCCGATTCTGTAGATAAACAGCATTTATGTCGAAGGTTATGGCTGGTTGGAGTGGCCGGCTCGAAAGACCCGGCGCAGCAGCGGCATGTGCCGTAAAATTGTCCACGATGGCCATGCCGACGCCTGCGCGTACCAAGGCGGCCGCGATATAGTAAGTGCGTGCCGACACCACCTCTTCAAGTTCAACATCCAGACGGCTCAGCTCGTTGGACAGCATCACACCAATTGGGCCGCTCTTTATTGGGGTGATAAATTTTCTGTTCCGCAGCTCTTCCAAATGTAACCGCGCTGGAGCTGCCGGCAGGTCATCCTCGCGATACAGTATCACCAACTCGCCTTCACCGATTACCTGATGAGCCACAGGAGCAGATATCGGAACTTCGAAACTTATGGCAATATCGGTTTCCCGCTCATACAGTTTGCGCACTATCTCGTCATGATGGAGGGTTTGCAGATCGAACATGATGTCTTCGTGACTTCGCAGGAAGCGCGAGACCGCCTCGGGTATTGCGCCCAACCCAAGAGAAGGAAGAGCGGAAAACCGTAGCATGGCGCCGCGGCCGTTGCGCATATTTTGCGCAGCTTGCTTCAGTGAACGCACTCGGTCTTGAATGTCGGACACTTCCGCGAACAGGGTGCGGGCATCCTGCGTGGGTATCAAGCCATTATTCGTTCGTTCGAACAATGGCAAACCAATCAATCTTTCAGTATGCCGAAGTACCTTGGTGACGGCAGGCTGCGAAACATTGAGTGCGCGCGCCGCGGCGCTGACCGTGCCGTGCAAATAAACGGCGTGGAAAATTTCAATCTGGCGCAGGTTCACAGGCGTGGTCCTTTCGGCTGCGGCCCGGTTCGTCTGGATCAACGACTTGTGGGTGCATAACCGCTATGACATTGGGTTATAGGTGGTGCAACAGGCCGGACTGGACGGCCATGACTTAACGGGGCCATGTTGCTGATAAGGCTCACCTTCCAAGGACTTCCTGCCCATGCCGTCTTTCACCACCGTGCCTCGCTTCCGGACCCTTTTGCTGGCGGGTGGCCTGGCTGCAATTGCCGCTATCGGCCATGCGGCATCCGGCGATCAGGCGGACATAGTGATCCGCGGCGGTACCATCTTTGATGGGGGTACAGGCGAACCCTTCGTGGGCGATGTGGCGATCAGGGGCGATCGGATCATCTATGTCGGTCGCGCGGCGCGGATGAAGGCGGGCCAGGTCATCAATGCAAAGGGCTTGATCGTCGCCCCGGGTTTCATCGACGCTCATACCCATGCCGACAGTTTCATCCGCTCGCCGGACGCCGCGACGCGGGTCAATGCGGCCTGGCTGGATCAGGGGGTCAGCACGGTGATGATCGGTGTTGACGGGTTCGGCACGCCCGATGTGGGGGCGGATGCGGCGAAGCTGGAGGCGTCCGGTATCGGAACGAACATCGTGCCCTTCATAGGCTTTGGCCGGGTGCGGCAGCAGGTGCTGGGCGATGATGCCCGCGCGCCCGATGCGCAGGAACTGGGGCGGATGAAGGCGCTGGTCGCCAAGGGAATGTGCGAAGGCGCGACCGGATTTTCGGCCGGGCTTTTCTATCCGCCGCAAAGTTTTGCCAAGACAGGCGAAGTGGTTGCGGTCGCACGGGAGGCGGCAATCCGCGGTGGCCTTTACGACACGCATCAGCGCGACGAATCCAGCTACAATATCGGTCTGCTGGGGTCGGTGAAGGAAGCTATATCGATCGGCCAGCAGGCCGGCATGCCCGTGCATTTTGCGCATTTGAAAGCGCTGGGCGTCGATGTGCAGGGGCAGGCGCCGGCAGTGATCGCCGAGATCGAGGCGGCGCGCAAGGCAGGGCAGGACGTCACGGCGGATCAATATCCCTGGCTGGCGTCGGGATCGAGTCTGGACGCTTCGCTGCTGCCCGGCTGGGCCGTGGATGGCGGGGGTGAGGCGCTGGTCAAGCGACTGGACGATCCGGTGACGCTGGCGAAGATCCGGGATGAGATGCAGAATAATATGCGCCGGCGTGGTGGGGCGAGGGCGCTGCTGCTGATCGCGCAGGGCTTCCCCTGGACGGGCAAGACACTGGAACAGGTGGCGAGCGAATGGCAGGTCGATCCGCGTGACGCGGCGCTACGTATCATCCGCCAGAGCATTGAGGCGATCGATCCGGCCAGGAAGGGCAAGGGCACGGGCGTTGCTTCGTTCAACATGGCACAGGGCGATGTCGACCTGATCATGCAGCAGCCCTGGATCGTGACATCGTCGGACGGATCGGACGGTCATCCCCGCATGTTCGCGACCTTCCCGGAAAAATATGTGAATTATGTGCGCAAGCGGCCGGTCATCAGCCTGCAAAGCTTCGTGCGGCAATCGACCGGGGCCACTGCCGATATCTACAAGATCGATCATCGCGGCTATTTGAAAGCCGGCTATTATGCCGATGTGGTGGTGATCGACCCGGCAAAATATGCGCCGCGTGCCGATTATGTGCACCCGCGCGAACTCAGCGTCGGGGTAGCCAAGCTGTTCGTCAACGGGACGCTAGCGGTCAGTGACAGCCAGACCACCGGCGCAAGGGCCGGGCGGGCGCTGTTGCGGGCCAAGCCGGCAGCGGGCTGCTCCTGACGGTCGCAAGACCGGCGTTAATGATTATCGGCTTACCTGCGCAGGTCGGCATTTCGTGCCGATAAGAGGTCGTGCCTGTCAGATCCCATCCGTCTTTTATCCATGGCAATATGGCGCGCGCGGTGATCCAGGGACGGGCGCAAGAAAAAGGGTGGCGGATCGTTGATCCGTCACCCCGTTCCTCATGACGATGTCGATTATCAGATTCTATTTGTTTTCCGCATTTTCCAGGGCGCAGATGATGCCATTTCAGTTGGTCTTGAACCGCACGCCGACGCGGAAGGCGCGGCCCAGCAAGTCGCTGTAGGTCGAATTGGCCGAAAGGCCGGTTTCCGGCAGCAGGATCGGATCCTTGTCGAACAGGTTGGTTATGTTGAAGAACAACTGGCCATCATATCCGCCGACCTTGATCTTCGTGGTCAGGTTGAGGTCGGTATAGAAAGTGCCGTCGACATGGTTGTTGTTGATCGTCGGATTGGCTGCCGTGCTGGTCGGGCAATCCGTGGTGCAGACGATATAGGTGTTGTTGTAGGTACCCGAACTCACGCCACGGCCCACCGCCGTGATCGAATAGGTCGGCGTGTCGAACGTGGCCGACATGCGGAAAATCCATTTCGGGGTGCTCGACTGGCCGCTATTCTGCCCCACCGTGTCGACAGGTACCGAAATGCCATTGTCGACCAGATTTTCCAGATAGTTGGTCGCTGTACCGTTCAGGGTCAGGCTGCTTGAACTCCCATTGTTGAACAGGCGGTCCATCGGCAGATTATAGTTTACGGCATAGTCGATCCCGCGCACCTTGACCTGGGCGAAGTTGAACGGGCTGGCCGTCACATAATAGTCGCGTTCGCCCAGCGGATCGGCGACGATCGCGGCGCAGAAACTCTCAATGCCTTCATTGCAGCGCTGGGCGATGTCGTCCGCATAGAATTGTGCGATCGCATCCTTCACCTTGGTGCGGAACCAGTCGACCGAGATCGACAGACCCGGCGCGAAGCGCGGCTGCAACACGCCACCTAGTGTCAGCGTATCGGCCTTTTCGGGCTTGAGCGCCAGATTGCCGGTGGTCAGTTCGCGGAAGGTGGCGCCGGCATATTTGCCATAGGCCGATGCGTTGGTACCAAATGTGTTGGTGCGCGACGTGCCCGACTGGAACAGTTCGTTGAGGTTGGGCGCGCGGATGTCGCGCGAACGTGTGCCGCGCAGCAGGATGTCGGGAATCGGCTGCCAGGTCAGGCCTGCCTTCCAGGTGGTGACGGTACCCGAGGTCGAATAGTCGGTCAGACGTGCCGCGCCGTTGAATTCCGCGCCCAGGCCCAGCGGGATGACGGTTTCCACATAGGCTTCCTTGACATTGTAGCTGCCGAAAGTGGGGCGGAAATTGCCGACAGACCAGCCGCTCTGATATTCGGTGGGGACGTAGCCTGACACCTCTTCCTTGCGATATTCGCCGCCGATCGCGACGCTGACATCGCCAGCCCAGGTGGCGAAGGGCGTGGTCGAAAGGTTGATGCCCGCGACCGTCTGCTTGAAGGTCTGGTCGCGATAGGGATCGCCCAACACATAGTCGATCGCCGCCTGGGTGGCGACGCCGGTGCCCAGGCGGTTGAGCGGCACGCAGCCATTGGTCGGACTGGTCAGCGAGGAACGGCAGACGATGGTGCCGGCCGCCACGCCTATGGCGTTGCCCGCTGGCGCGAATACTGCATCGGTCGCCAGCGCCATGCGCGACGTGTTCATGATGTCACGCAGCAGCTCATGCGTGTCGGTGCGGCCATATTGGCCATAGGCGTCCCACACGGCCTTGTTGCCGAACATCTGGAATTCGCCGCCCGCACCGATGGTGTAGCGCTGCACTTCGCGCGTGCTGTTATTCTTGCGATAGGGCAGGTCGGAGGCCGAAGTGCCGAGTGTGACGGAAGTCACGCCGGCAAGTGCCGCACTGCCCAGGGCATTGATCAAATAGGCGTTGTCGCCGGTGAGCGTCATCGTCGCGGCCTGCGGCCCAGCGTTGAACAGCGTCCTGTTCCAGTTGTAGGACGCCTCGCCATAGACTTCCAGCCAGTCGGTCAGCTGATAGCTCAGGCGGCCAAATACGCCGCGCCGGTCGTCCTGCGCGTCGAGCCCGATATTGCGCGACGTGTCGTTCACCTCCCAGTCGCCGCCAACAGTCTGCGAGCTGTCGCTGAGAGATCCGAACTGATATTGCCTGGCCGCACCGCCCTGGCCGAAATAGACGCCGCGCAGACTGGTCGTGCCGCCGACCTGCGAACGGATGATGCCGCCCGGCGTGGTGTTCCAGGTGCCTGCGCCGCTCACGACCAGGCTTGCCGGGCCGCCGGCTGCAATGGCGGCGGCGGTGTTGGCGACAGTGCGATAGCCCAACTGGTTCCAGTCGCGATCAACCTGGAAAATGCCGTCCTTGTGGGCATATTCGCCCGACACCAGGATATGGCCGCGCCCATCGGCGAAACTTTTGCCTATGGCGGCGTTGAAGCTGTAGTTGAAACCGTCGCCCTTGTCGGTGATGCCGGTATCGGCATTGACCTTGAAGCCTTCATATTTCTTGTCGAGCACATAGTTGACCACGCCCGCGACAGCATCCGAACCATAGGCAGCCGATGCACCGCCGGTCACAATTTCCACGCTCTTCACCAGTGCCTGCGGGAACGTGTTGATGTCGACCAAACCAGTGATGGTTGATCCCACCGAACGGCGGCCGTCGAGCAGCACCAGCGTACGGACTTCGCCCAGGTTGCGCAGGTTCATCGTATTGATGCCTGCCAGGCCCGAACTAATGGCGAGGCGCGAGTTGGACGGACGGGTGCTACCGGCAAGCGCGGGCATCTGGTTGATCAAGTCCGCGATATTGTTGGTCGGTGACTGGTTCTGGATCGCCTCCTGCGTCATCACGGTCAGGGGGGTGGGCGATTTGAAGCCGTCGCGCACAACCCGGGTGCCGGTGACAACGATCTGGTTGGATGCCAGCGCTTCCGTGCCGTCCTGGGGCGTGGCTGCCTCCTGGGCGAGTGCGGGGGCTGCATGGACCAGTGCTAGCGCGGTCATGGCCAGACCAAGGCTATGGCTAGAGCCGAAGGACCGACGAATTCGCCTGAAATCACGCATAGATATAAACCCCCTATTTTACGGGACGGGGCTGCGCGCATTCATGCGTGCGCGGCGTTATTGCGCCGGTCTGGCCCTATCCAACCCATAACATCACATAACCGCAGGCGGGCTGTCTTGTCGGTTTGCCGGTTCCCACCATACCGTCATCATGAACCCGGCCAGGGCCCGCTAAAGGACGCAAAAGCCGGATTCATGACGGGAAGGTTACAGGGCGGTCGCGCCCGGTCAATAGATTTGGTATTACTTTGATCTTATACAGGTATAGCCGGAAGGAATGGCGGGGTGGATTCCTCGCCGCCAGCCGGGATAGCTTATAGCCATCGGCACCAGTCGGCATGCAATGGCCAGATAGAATTCGGTGTCGACGATCGTTGCCCCATTTTCAGATACAAGGAGGCTGTGTTGATCCAGCGTCGTGCGTTTCTTCTGGCCGGTGTGGCCGCATTCGCTTTACCCGGTGGGCTGGTGGCCAGGCCGTTGGTGCGAGGCGGGAAGTCGCTGCGGATGAAGGCAGCCGGGGCCAAGGCGCCGATCGAGATTGTCGAGGATGAATTGGGCTTGCCGCATGTGCGGGCGCAGTCGCTGCACGATGCCTATTTCGGGCAGGGATATCTGGTGGCGCGCGACCGGCTGTTCCAGATTGACATGGATTATCGGCGCGACATGGGGCGCATGGCCGAGGCCTTTGGCCCGCGCTTCGTGGCTGCGGACAAGGCGGCACGGCTGTTTTTGTATCGCGGTGATATCGCGGCGGAACTGGCCAGCCTGCCGGCCGGCGTGCTGGAATGCGCCATGGGCTATGTGGCGGGCGTCAATGCGCGGATCGCTGAACTGGAGGCTGATCCGGCACAGATGCCGCTGGAATATGGGATATTGAACCTGAAGCCGCTGCGCTGGGATGTGCATGACCTGGTGCGCAACCGGGGCATCGGCATGGGCGACGCCGATGATGAGATACGGCGCGCGCAGATGCAGGCGAAGGGGTTGCTGGAGCAGGATGCACTGATGGCACCGCTGCGCCCGGCTTGGACGTTCACCGTGCCCGAGGGGCTGGACTGTGCGGCGGTGAGCGACGCCGATTTGGGCGTGCTGGACCCGGCGAACCGGCCAGTGCCGTTCGACGCGATCCAGGAGGCGTCGTTCGATCGGGCGGAGCGCCGCGCCGATCGCTTTGCGCAGGGCAGCAACGCCTGGACCATCGCCGCATCGCGCAGCGCAACAGGACGGCCGATCTTGGCGAACGACCCGCATTTGGGGATTGGCGGCAACAGCCCAAGGCACATGATCCACCTGACCGCGCCGGGGCTGGACGTGATCGGCGCGGGCGCGCCGGGGCTGCCGGGGATCATGCAGGGGCATACCGACCATTTCGCCTTTGGCCGCACCAATTTCCATATCGACCAGACCGACCTGTTCATACTGCGCACGCACAAGAATGACCCGGAGCGCTACTGGCACAAGGGGCAGTGGAAACGCTTCGAGACGTTTGAAGACGAGGTCACAGTCAAGGACGGGCCGACACAGCGGGTGACCTTGCGCTATGCGCAGGGCAGACCGGTCGTGGCGCAGGATGCGGCGAAGCAGCGGGCAACCGCCTTTGCCACGGTAAGCATGCTGCCGGGCGCGAACATGCGCTTTGCCATTATCGCGATCAATCTGGCAAAGGACTGGCTGTCGCTGCGGCAGGCGTTCAAGATCCATACTTCTCCGACCAATTTCCATTATGCCGATGTGGACGGCAATACTGGCTGGCAGACGATCGGCTTCACGCCCAAGCGCCCGAAGCATGACGGCCTGTTCCCGGCACCGGGCGATGGCGATTTCGACTGGACGGGCATATTGCCGGTCGAGGAAATGCCGTCCGTCTACAACCCGAAGGAAGGCTGGTTCGCCTCTGCCAATCAGCTCAATATTCCGGCCGATTATCCCTATGGCAAGAAGGTCATAAGCTTCGCCTGGAGCGATCCCTTTCGCTACGACCGCATATCCGAAGTGCTGCGCAGCCAGCCAAAGCATCGGCTCGAGGATAGCATCGCGCTCCAGCATGATGTTCAGTCTCTGCCTGCGCGGGCGCTCGTGAAATTGCTGCCGGAAAAGCTGGTGCCCGAGGCACAGCCGGCTGCGGCATTGCTCAAACGCTGGGATTGCGGGCTGGAGGCGGATAGCGGCGCGGCGCTGCTCTACGAAATGGTGATGCCCGAACTGCAATCGGGCTTCCGCGACCTGGTGGTGCCGGCGGCGGCGCGGGAATTTATCCCGTCGGTCAACCTGTTTGAAATGCTGCGGATATTGGCGGCGCCTGACAAGCGACTGGGGCCAGTGCCCGATCTGGCGCGCGATGCGCTGATCGAGCGGTCGTTGATCGCCGGGTGGAAGAAGGCGGTCGCGCAGGGGGGAGCCGATCCGGCGCAGTGGCGCTGGGGCGATCTGCATCGGGTGACGCTGGCGCATCCACTGTCGTCGCTGCCAGGAATCGCAGCGGCCTTTCCGAAAATCGAAGGTGGACGATCGGGCGGTGACGGCTTCACGCCGATGGCGCGGGGCTTCAATCCCAAGCGCGGCTATCAGGTGTCCCATGGCGCCAGCTATTTGCTGGTCGCGGATGTTGGTGCGTGGGACAATAGCCGCTTCCTGCTGTTGCCCGGCCAGTCTGCCGACCCGCGATCGCCACGTTATCGTGATTTCTATCCGCGCTGGCTGGCTGGCGAGATGCAGCCGCTTTGGTTCAGCCGCGAGGCTGTGGAGCAGCATGCGGTAGACAGGATGGTGATTTTGCCGGGCTGAGGTTTACAGCGCCGCCGCTATGTCGAGCAAAACGCGGTCGACGGCGGCGGTGGCCTGTGCGTCGGTGCCGTCGGGCATGTCGTTAGCAAGAGCGGAAAAGACCAAAGTGCGGCCGCTTTTTGTAATGAAATAGCCGGAAAGGGCGCGGGCGGCGTTAAGGGATCCGGTCTTGGCAAACAGCTTGCCTTCCAGCAACGTGCCCTTGAAGCGGCCGCGGAGCGTGCCGTCCTGTCCGGCGATCGGCAGCGTTTGGCGCCAGGACATGCCCCAGGGCTGGCGCGCGATCCATGAGAGCAGGGTGACGGCAGCGCGCGGGGTGATGCGGTTATAGGAGGACATGCCCGATCCGTCGGCGAAGCTGTAGCTGGTTTCCGGCAGGCCGGCCTGCGTCATCAGCCGGTGCAGCGCGACCTGTCCGTCGGCGATCGAGCCGCTGGCCTGCGCGCGCGACACGCGCCGCAGCATGAGGTCGGCATGGAGGTTCTGGCTCTGTTTGTTGATGATGCGCATGTCGTCTGCCAACGGCAATGCGGGAAGCTGTGCGAGCATGTCGGGAGCGGGCGGCTGGGCGGCGGGCGCGCCCTTGCGGATTGCCGGATCGTCGGCGGGCGAGAGTGGGCGATGGCGGGTCATGACTGTGCCATCGACCTTCACGCCCCGCGCGACGAGCAAGTCGCGCAGTCTCCAGCCGGCATAATGGGCCGGATCGTCGATACTGAAATGGAGTGTGGCGGGCTTTGCTTCCACGCCGATCGTGCCGGTCAGGCGGATGACGCGGCCATAGGGCATGCGCTCGGCTGTGATCGCTTCGCCCGTTCCGGAGACGGTCGTGACACGATTGTCGATTTCATAATAGGCTGGTGCGGTGACGGTCGGCGCGGCGCCGCGCACGGCGGGTGTGACCGAGGCGGTCATTTCATTATCGTCCAGCGTCAGCGCGGAAATGCCAGTGCCATAGCGCGACTGGATATTGTTCCAACTCATCCCCGGTCCCCACCGTTCGTCGGGAAACCAGCTGTCATCGCCCACGATGTTGCGGACATGGCGCGTCTTCGCGGCGACCGCGTCGGCCAAGGTCTGGAGGCAGTCGATCGTGCAATTGTCTGCACTGGAAAGCCGTGCGTCGCCATGGCCGACAAGGATGACGTCGCCCTGATGCAGTCGAACGCCGGTGCCCTGCGCCGCAGCGTCCAGCGCCGGCAGGTCGGCATAAGCAGTGGCGGTGGTGAACATCTTGGTATTGGAGGCCGGAATGAAGCGCTGATCCGGCGCTATGGCGAGGATCGGTTCGCCCTCCAGCGTGGCGACCAGCAGGCCATAGCGGGTGCCGGCCGGCCCTTGCGCCAGTTGCTGTTCGACCGCAGCGACAAGGGGCGGCGGCGCATTCTGGGCGCAGAGGCCGGTTAGCGGCAGGGTGAGGGCGAGCAGGGGCAGGATGAGACGCATGGGGTGGATCATAGACCGCGAGCAGACCGATGGAATAGCACGTGAATGGCGGGACCTATAACTTGGGGCAATAAGGCAGACTTGCGATGCTGGCGGGGATCGGACTAGCCTGTTGCGCATGTTGTCCCTGCTCCTTGCTCTCGCCTCTGCCGCCGCGACGCCTGCGGCGCATCCGCCAGTCGCTATGGTCCGGCTGACCTTCGATCGCAAAGGCGTGACCGGCAGCAAGGTCAGCGGCCCGGCCGACATGGCGACGGGGCGAGCGCTGACGATTGATGATCCGGTTAGGGTTGCGTCCATTTCCAAGCTAGTGGTCGCCATCGGCGTCATGCGACTGGTGGAGGCGGGCAAGCTCGATCTGGACCGGGACGTGTCCGACTGGCTGGGCTATCGGCTGCGCCATCCCGGCTTTCCCGAGCGGCCGATCACGCTGCGACTGCTGTTGTCGCATCGGTCGGGTCTGGTCGACAGTGCCGGCTATGCGCTGCCGCTGGATGCGGACATGCGCGCCACGTTGGTCAAGGCGGAAGCATGGGATGCGCACCACGCGCCCGGCGACTGGTATGCCTATAGCAATCTCAATTTTCCGGTCGTCGCGGCGGTCATGGAGCGGGCGACAGGAGAGCGGTTCGACCGGTTGATGGATCGCCTGGTGCTCAAGCCGCTGAAGCTGGACGCCTGCTATAACTGGTCGAGCTGTTCAAGTTCCCGCGCTGCGCAGGCGGTGGTGTTGTATCAGGACGGGCAGGCGGTGCGGGACGAGAATAAGGGCGCGAAGCCCGCCTGCACGGTCACGCCCGCCCGCGATGGCAGTTGCGATCTGAGGACCTGGGTTGCGGGGCGCAATGGCGCAATCTTTTCGCCGCAGGGCGGTTTACGGATTTCGGCGCGCGGACTGGCTAGGGTAGGACGCCTGTTGCTTGGACGGGGTATGGTTGATGGCACGCGTGTGTTGAGCGCGCAGAGCGTGGCGCAACTGATGACACCGCTATGGACCTATGGCGGCGTCGATGGCGCCAATGGCGTGACCGGGGAAGCCGATACGGGGGACACGAACACGGGTTTCACCTGCCGCTATGGGCTGGCGATGGCCTTTCTCGCGACGGCCGCCAGGGGCTGCGCCGATGATCCGTTCGGCGATGGCCGGCAGCGTATCGGCCATGCCGGTGATGCCTATGGTCTGAAGTCAGGGCTGTGGATCGATCCGAAGCGGGGCACCGGCGTTGTGTATTTCGCGACGGACGTAGCGGGCGGGCGTGGCGCGATCAGCGCCTATACGCGGGTCGAGGAAGGGTTGGCGCAGGGGCAGCTACCCTAAGCGGCATCCCACGCCGCGATCAGTGCGTCGCCCACCGCCGGGCGCAGGGTGAAGATGCCGCTGTCGGCATGGCGGGTGGGGTGGACGCGGTTGGTCAGCAGGGTCCAGGCAAGGCCGCGGTCGAAATCGATCCACAGGCCCGTGCCGGTGAAGCCGGTATGGCCGATTGTTTCGGCCGAACAGGCGTCGCCCCCGGACCAGCCGGCAAAGGCGCGTTCCCAGCCGCAGGTGCGATGGCCGAACTGCGCGGTGCGGGTTTGCGCCAGCATGGCGGGGGAGAGGATCGAGCCGTCGAGCAGCGCCTTGGCAAAGCCCAGCACCCCGTCGACCGTGCCGAACAGGCCGGCATGGCCCGGCGCGCCGCCCAGTGCAGAGGCGTTTTCGTCATGGACTTCGCCCTTGAGGATGCGTCCGCGCCAGCTGCACGCCTCGGTCGCGACGGCAGCGCCGGGGGGCGGCCCGTAGGACAGGCCATCGCCCAACGGCCAGTCGCCAAGTGGTGCGCCGGTGATGCGTTCGATGGCTATGCCCAGGAGAATGAAGTTGATGTCTGAATAGACCGGCGGGCCGTGCCGCCATTCGCGCTGGAGGACGAAAGCGCGCAGCCGGGCAGGATCGTCGCCATAAGTGTAGATCGGCTCGACCGCGGGCAGAAAGCTGCGATGGGCGAGGCAATCGCGGAAGGTCAGCTTACGTTCCGCTGCATTGGCGACGTCATATTGGCGCAGGTCGGGAATGGCGTCGGTAAGAGGACGGTCGAGATCGAGCCGGCCCTGCTCGGCCAGTTGCAGGATCATGGTGGTGGTGGCGATCACCTTCGATACGGAGGCGAGGTCGAACCAGTGATCGCGGGTCAGGGCTTCGCGCTCGGGCAAGATGGCGGCTGAGCCGGCCAGGTGCACGGCGCTGCGGCCATCGGTGCTGACGATGCCAAGGGTCGCACCGGGAATGCGGCCGCTGGCGACAGCCCCGGCCGCCGGGGCGAAGGCGGCTTGGCAGATATAGTCTATCATATGAAGTCCTTACGCGGTTCTGGCTCGAACGCGCATGACGATCGGCAGGAAGAAGATTGCGGCAAGACTAAGTGCCCCCGACAGGATGAAGAAGCCGTCATAGCCGATCTGCTTCTGGATCGCGCCGGCCGCGCCGCCGACCAGGCGGGGCAGCAGGAAGGCGAAGCCAGACAGAAAGGCATATTGGGTGCCGGGATAGCGCGGGCTGACCAGCATGGAGAGATAGACGACGAAGACCGCCCCCTCCAGGCCATGACCGAACTGGTCCACACCCGCCGCGACATAGAGGACGAGTGCGGACGGCTCGGCATACCAGAGCCAAACGAACACCCAATTGCCGATCGCCGAGGCGCAGGCGCCGATGATGAGCGCGAGCATCATTGGCAGGCGCGCGGCGCACAGGCCGCCCAGCGCGACGCCGGCCATGGAGCAGGAAAGCGCGACGACGCCATCGGCCATGCTGATCTGTTCCAGGCTGTAGCCGGCCGCATTCCAGAGCGGGTGCGAGAGGGTCAGCGTCAGCACATCGCCCATGCGGTAGAAGGAGACGAAGGCCAGCACCGGCAGCACGGCATAGCCATAGCGCCAGAAAATCTCGACATAGGGGGCGATGAAGCCCGGCATCTTCGCGGGCGCATCGGCCGGCAGGCGGCGGATGCGCGGCAGGGCGATGGCGAGCGCGGCGAAGGGCAGCAGCGCGACCGCCAGCACTATGGGTGTGACATTGGTCTGGGCGGAGAAGCCCGCGCCCTGCACAGCGGAGAGCAGCGCCCAGCCGACAAGCGTCGTGGCCGCGCCGGTGGCGGCGAGGATGGCGAGGCTGACAAGGGTGCCGCTGATGAGCGCATTGGCGCGCCCCTTGGCGCCTTCCTGTTCCGGGCGCATGGCGGCGAGGATGGGGAAGGGGAGGAAGGCGGCGATGGCGATGGCAAGATAGGCCCAGGTCCAGCCGGCCCAGGCAGCAACCAGCACTGCGCCGCTGCCCGCCGCGACCATGGCGCTGCGATAGCCCCACAGGTTCGCCGCAACGATCGGCCCTTGCTGTGCCTGTGTCGGCGCCAGTTCAATGCGCCAGCCATCGGCCGCGACCTCCAGCGTGGTGGTCCAGAAAGCGAGGAGGATCGCAAAGAGCGCGGTGAGCGGCAGGCTCTGGTCGCTGGAGGTGAAGGCCATGGCGACCATGGAAAAGAAGATGCCGAGCTGCGACAGCATGATCCAGCCGCGCCGTCGGCCCCAGAAGCGGGAGAAACCGGGGACGCTGTAGCGATCCAGAAGCGGGGCCCAGACAAATTTGAAGGTCGGAAGCAGCGCGATCCAGGCGAAGAAGCCGATGATGACGATATCGATGCCGTGGCGCGCGAGCCGTAGCGTCAACACGGCATTGAACATGTAGAAGGGTAGGCCGGCGGAGAAACCGAGGAGGAGGTAGAGGCTGAGCGTGCGGAGAGGCGGGCGCTCTGGCGTGGGGTCTTGGGTCAGGTCGGCGGCGATCGATGCGGTCATTCAGCCGATTTCCTTGAGTTCGGTCACAAAGTCATAGCGGTCGCCGCGATAGACAGAGCGGGTGAATTCGACCGCTCGGCCACCGGAAATGCGGGTGAGGCGTTCGATACGGAGCACTTCGCTATTTTGACGCACGCACAGCAGACCGGCTTCGGTCGGCGTGGCGAGCGAGGCGCGGACGCGCTGCGTGCCGGAGGTCGGACGGAAACCGGCCCGGCCCATCGCCTCATAGAGGGAATCGCCGATGATCTCGAGGTCAGGCAGGCAATCGGCGGGAACTATGGCATGTTCGATCGCCAGCGGCTCGCCGCCTGACAGGCGCACGCGGCCAAGCCGCGCGACGCGGGCCGAAGGGGATATGGCAAGCGCGGCCGCCTCTTCCTCGGTCGGCTGGGCATAGCTTTTCATCATCCAGATCACACCGGGATCTTCGCCGCGAGACAGGGCGTCATGGGTGAAGCTGGACAGGACGGAGGCGGGCGTTTCTATCCGGCGGGCGACGAAGGTGCCCGAACCTTGCTTGCGGAACAGCACGCCTTCCTCGATCAGTTGCTCGATCGCCTTGCGGACGGTGACGCGTGAAAGGCCGGCCATTTCGCTAAGGTCGCGTTCGGACGGCAGGGCATTGCCCGGTATGATGCCGCCGCTTTCGATATGATCGCGCAGATTGCGCGCCAGTTGCAGGTAGAGCGGTGTCCCGTCTTCCCCGCGCGCGACCAGTTTTTCCCGCATCTCGTCCTATCCCCCCCTTTGCACGGCGCGCATCGCGTCCGACAGATTCTCGCCGTGGATTTCAAGTAGACGGTGCGCTTCGTTGGTTGCCACTCCCATGGCAACCAGCACCGCCTGCTTGATGTCCTGTCCCGCTGCATCGAGTGCGTGCGATGCTGCGGCCATGTCCACATCGGCAATGTCGCGCACCATGGCCTCTCCACGCAAGCGCAGCTTTTCGTTGGAGATGCGCATGTTGACCATGCGGCCGCGATATACGAGGCCCATGCGCAGCATGATCGCGGTGGACAATATGTTGAGCGTCGCCTTTTGCGCGGTGCCGGCCTTCATCCGGGTGGAACCGGCGACGATTTCAGTCCCGGTTTCCACGGTCAGGCCATATTCGGCTGCGGCACTCAGCGCGCTGCCTGCATTATTGGCGATGCCGATGGTCAGCGCACCGGCCGCCCGGGCAGCGGCGATGGCAGCGAGAGTATAGGGTGTGCGGCCGCTGGCGGCGACGCCGATCACCACATCGTGCGGACCGAGGGCGGCGTCCGCGATTTCGGCGCTGGCGGCGTGCGCATCATCCTCTGCCCCTTCGGCCGCTTGGGTGAGCGCTGCAAGGCCACCCGCCATGAGGAAGAGCAGACGTTCTTGCGGCCAGTTATAGGTAGGATAGAGTTCAACGCCGTCCTGCACGGCAATGCGGCCCGACGTGCCGGCGCCGACATAGACCAGTCGACCCTGCGTGCCGAGGCGCGCGGCGGCGGCTTGGGCGGCCAGTGCGATGGCCTGCGCCTGCGATCCGATGGCAGCGATGGCGGCCATCTGCCCTTCAAGCATCGCTTCAACCGCGCGAATGGTCGGCCATTGATCGATATCGACATAGCGCGGATCGATGGTTTCGGTACTCATGGGTACTCCGTGTCAGGCCGTTGACGCCCGGCTTTGATCGGTTCGACTTCGTGCGCGGCAGGCAGAATTTGTGCAAGCGGCACTTCTGGCATGTGGTATTGTCCTTGTTGAATTTCGATGCAACCAAAATAATTCCAATTGCCCTTTTTCGTTCATTTGGTATTGTTTCGGCATGATCTCGATGCAAGATGGGGGCTGTGCCACACTGATGGCGCGTGAGGCGGCGCAAGCGCCAGAGCGTTGCGCGGCGCAGATTGCGCGCAATGCCGATCTAATGCGGGAGGCTGGCGCCCGGCTGCGCGCGATGGTGTCGCCCTTTGCTGCGACGCTGGCGCGGGGCAGTTCGGATCAGGCGGCAGCCTTTGCCAAGGTTCTGCTGGAAACGCGGGCGGATATGCCGACATTGAGCCATGCGCCGTCGATCGGGTCGCTGTACAAGGCGACGTCGTCGCGTTTCAAAGATGTGCCCTTGATCGCCATTTCGCAGTCTGGGCGCAGCCCTGACCTGATCGCGGCGGCAGCGGATGCGCGGCGGCAGGGCGCGCTGGTGGTCGCCATCGTCAATGACGCTGCCTCGCCGCTGGCGGAGATGGGTGATATCTGCATTCCCATCCATGCCGAACCCGAAACGAGCGTGGCGGCGACCAAGAGCTTCATCTGCACGTTGGTCGCGCTGGCGCATCTGGTGGCGGAATGGAGCAAGGATGCCGCTTTGCTGGAGGCATTGGGGTCGATCGATGAGGTGCTGGAGGCCGCGGTGGCCGCGGACTGGACCGGCGCGGTGCCATTGTTGCGCGATGCGCGCAATATGCTGGTGCTGGGGCGCGGCCTGACCCTGCCGATCGCGGGAGAAGCGGCGCTCAAGTTCAAGGAAACATCGAGCCTGCATGCTGAAGCGTTCAGCATTGCAGAAGTCGCGCATGGGCCGATGACGCTGATCGGTGAAAGCGATCCGGTGCTGGCGCTGGGGCCGATCGATGAAGCGCGAGCGGGACTGCGCGAACGGCTGGAGGATTTTAGGGCACGTGGGGCGCAGGTGATTGCAGCAGGTCATCCCCACGATGTAGCGGCCGCCACCCTGGCCCTGCCAGGGGCATGGGACTTGCATCCGGTGGTGGGCGCGATCGCGCAGATTCAGAGCTTTTATGGCCTCGCCAATGCGCTGTCGTTGGCGCGCGGGCGCGATCCCGACGCGCCGCCGCATCTGGCCAAGGTGACGCGGACATTATGAGCAGGCAGGCGCTTGTCGGTGCGGCGATCGTGCAGCCCGACGGGATCACGGATGATGGCGCGCTGCTTGTTGAGGGCGGGCGTATCATCGGGATTGTGGCGTGCGACGCGGTGCCGGCGGAATATGAGACGGTAGCGCTGGAGGGCGGATGGCTGCTACCCGGCTTCATTGATACGCAGGTCAATGGCGGTGGCGATGTGCTGCTGAACGACAAGCCCGATTTGGAGGGCATTCGCGTCATCGCGCAGGCGCATCGGCGGTTCGGGACGACGGGCTTGTTGCCCACGCTGATCAGTGATGACGCTGCGGTGGTCGAGAGGGCGATCATGGCGGGGGAGGCTGCGCTGATGCAGGGTGCCCCAGGCGTGCTGGGTGTGCATATCGAGGGGCCGCATCTCAACCCTGTGAAGAAGGGTATCCATGACGCCGCCAAATTTACCGCCATCGGTCCCATAGCGCTGGAACGTTTGAGGCAGCCGACGATCGGGCGGCGGATCGTGACGCTGGCGCCGGAACTGACCCCGCCCGGCGTGATCCGGGCATTACGGGAGTCCGGCGTTCTCGTGGCGGCGGGGCATAGCCTGGCCGATTATGACCAGACGATCGCGGCGCTGCGCGAAGGTCTGACCGGCTTCACCCATTTGTTCAACGCGATGACGCAAATGGGGAGCAGGGAGCCGGGCATGGTGGCCGCCGCACTGCTGGATCGGGACAGTCATTTCGGGCTGATTGTCGACGGGGTGCATGTGCATCCCGCATGCCTGCGCGTGGCGATTGCGGCGCGCGGGTTCGATGGTGCGATGCTGGTGACGGATGCGATGCCGCCGGTGGGAGGCGCTCAACATAGCTTCACCCTGATGGGCCAGCCAATCCATGTCGCCGATGGCATATGTCGCGGGCCGGACGGAACGCTGGCGGGATCGGCGCTCAGCATGGTCCAGGCCTTCCGCAACGCGATGGACATGATGGGCTGTTCCATGATCGAGGCGTCGCGCATGGCAAGCGGCAATCCGGCGCGATTTTTGCGGATGGCTGATCAGAGAGGCGCGATCGCGCCGGGGCTGCGCGCGGATCTGGTCCATCTGGACGGGAACCGACGGGTACGGCGGACGTGGATCGACGGGCAGATGGAGGAAGGCGGCGAGTGAGTGACCTGCTGCCCCGGCTGCGTGCGATCGTGGGCGCGCGCCATGTGCTGACGGGCGCCCAGGCGACCGCGCGCTATCGCCATGGTTATCGTACCGGATCTGGCAAAGCGCTGGCGGTGGTGCGGCCGGGCAGCCTGGTCGAGCAATGGCGCGTGGCGCGGGCCTGTGTCGCGGCGGATGTCTCGATCATCATGCAGGCGTCCAATACCGGCCTGACCGGCGGATCTACGCCTGATGGCGATGATTATCCGGGCGGCTGCGTGATCATCAGCACGACGCGGATCGACGGGCTGCATCTGATCCGCGATGGTACGCAAGTCATCTGCCTGCCCGGCACCACGCTCTATGCGCTGGAAAAGGCGCTGGCACCGTTGGGGCGGGAGCCGCATTCGGTGATCGGCTCATCCTGCTTCGGCGCATCGGTGGTGGGGGGCGTATGCAATAATTCGGGCGGGTCGCTGGTGCAGCGCGGGCCGGCCTACACGCAGCTTAGTCTGTATGCTCAGGTGGATGCGGACGGGGCTTTGCGTCTGGTCAATCATCTTGGCGTGGCGCTGGGCGATGATCCCGAAGAAATGCTGCGGCGGCTGGAGGCTGGCGATTTTCGGTCGGACGATGTCGATGCGTCGGCGGATAGCTGGGCGCATGACCATGATTATGCCGGGCATGTGCGCGATATCGACAATGCAACGCCTGCCCGCTTCAATGCCGACAGCCGGTGCCTGTACGAGGCAGCGGGCAGCGCGGGCAAGATGATCGTCTTCGCCGTTCGGCTTGACAGTTTCGTGAAGGAAGAGGGAGCCTCCACCTTCTACATCGGAACCAATGACCCCGCGCAGCTGACGGCGATACGACGCATCATATTGGGCGAATTCAGCCATCTGCCAGTGGCGGGCGAATATATGCATTGCGACGCATTCGACATAGCCGATCGCTATGGCAAGGACATGTTCTTCGCAATCGAGCGGCTTGGGACGGACCGGCTGCCCCGGCTGTTCTGGCTGAAAGCGCAAGTGGATGCTCTGCCCTTTGTCGGAGCTGGGTTCAGCGACCGGATGATGCAGCGGATCGGCCGTCTGCTGCCCGACCATCTGCCTCGCGAGATGCGCTCCTATCGTGCCCGGTTCGAACATCATCTGCTGCTCAAGATGCCAAAGGCGGCGGTGGAGCAAACGCGTGCGCTACTCGCCCGCCTGTTTGCGGCTGGGGAAGGTGACTATTTCGAATGCAGCGCGGCGCTGGCGGCCAAGGCATTCCTGCATCGCTTCGTCGCGGCGGGGGCGGCGGTACGTTATCGCGCAGTGCATTCCAAGACGGTTGAGGATATCATACCCCTGGACGTGGCGTTGCCGCGCAATGCACTCGAATGGCAGGAAAAATTGCCGCCCGATCTGGCAGCGCAATGCATCCATAGCCTCTATTATGGGCATTTTCTATGCCATGTGTTCCATCAGGATTATATCGTTCGCAAGGGCGTGGAGCCCTTGGCATTCGAGCATCGCATCTGGGCGTTGCTGGATGACCGCGGGGCGGAATATCCGGCCGAACATAATGTGGGCCATCTCTACAGGGCCAAACCTGCTCTGGCGGATTTCTATCGGCGGATCGATCCACGCAACCAGTGTAATCCCGGCATTGGTCAAACCGCGCGGGCGCGCCATTGGGGCGAACAGCAGGAGGAACTCGGGTCGTGACTTATTTCCTTGGCATAGATGCAGGTGGCAGCAATTGTCGCGCGCGGTTGATCGACAACGAAGGCAAGGTGATCGGCACCGGGCAGGGTGGAACGGCCAATGCCCGGATCGGGCTGGAGCCGCTCTATGCGACATTGCGCGCAGTTTCGGATCAGGCGATCGGGGAGGCGGGGCTATCCCGGGCGCAGATCCAGACGATCCGTGCGGGCATGGGCATTGCAGGGATTTCGCGGCCGGGTGTGCGCGACGCGCTGAAGGATTTTGCCTTTCCCTTTGCCTCGGTCGCTTATGGGACCGATGCCTTCATCGCAAATCTGGGCGCGCATGGCGGGGCGGATGGGGCGATCCTGATATTGGGTACGGGCAGCATTGCGCAGGTGCGCGCGGGCGGCCGGGATTTCACCATTGGCGGCTATGGCTTCCCCATCTCCGATGAGGGCAGTGGCGCGGCCCTGGGCCTGAGCGCGATGCGTCATGCACTGCGCGCTCTGGACGGGAGATCGCAGGCAACGCCGCTTAGTCGGGCAGTGACGGAGCGCTTTGGGCATGACACGGCGCAGGCGATCGGCTGGATGGATAAGGCTACGCCTAAAGATTATGGCAGCTTCGCGCCGCTGGTGATGGATTATGCGGAGGCTGACGACGCGATTGCCCGGTCGATCGTCGAGGATGCTGTCCAGCATATCGAGCGGTTTATCGAGACGATCTTCGAGCGCGGAGCGATCCGCTGTACGCTGGTGGGCGGATTGGCCGATCGTATGCAGCCTTGGCTTCGAGCGCGGACGGTAGCGCGATTGAGCCCGATGCTGGGGGACCCGCTGGACGGCGCCTTGCTTTTTGCCAGCTATTAGAACTTGTTACGCTGGCCGGCTGCAAGTTGCTGTCGTGGGTGCACAGCAACTCAGATTGACGATGCCGTTGGCATATGTGGCGCATGAATAGAAACGCCCTGCCACGACCGCCTTGATCAGAGGGCCTGTGTAGGTGCAGTCTGTCACATTTCCCTTAGCGTTCGATAGTGGAGTTCAGGGGCCACCGGCAAACGCTAAGGATTTCATTGTGTTCAAGCTGTCACCTACAGCAATGGCCCAAGGGGGGCCTGGTTGTAGGTCCCGGCTAAATTGTCAGGCTGCAACCTTCTGGCGTGTTCGGTTGCCGCGCGCTGGTGCGAGCTTGGCCTGCGGCTTGCGTCCGAGGCCGAACTGCAACGCAAGCTCTTTGCGTTGTGCGGCGTAGTTCGGGGCGACCATCGGGTAATCTGCCGGCAGATTCCACTTCTTGCGATATTCATCGGGGGAAAGGCCGTAAGTGCTCATGAGATGGCGCTTAAGCATCTTGAGCTTCTTGCCGTCTTCAAGGCAGACCAGATAATCCGGCTTGATCGAGCTACGAACAGACACTGCAGGTTGCAGGGGAACTGCTTCCGTCGGTTCAGGAGAATTGAGATTCGCCAGCGCGTTGTGAACATTCGTAATCAGTGAGGGCAGGTCACCTGCCGCAACGCTGTTATTGGACACATGCGCAGACACAATGTCGGCGGTCAGGGTCGTAAGGTGGTCGCGAATCTCAGATTGTTCAGTCATATTTGCGTCCCGTTTTATTCTGTGGGACGAGGGCATCTACGCCAGGATAATTAAAATGTCATCAATGCCTGGCTCATATCGTCGCATAAGAAATGCGCTCTGACATTTTGCCCCCAATCATGACGGATTGAGTCCGGGTACTCCAGCTCCTCCCAAGTTCCCCTTAGAGGCTGCTCGGGGCCTTTGCGGACTCCGCAGCAGCAAGCTCCTGCGTCGAGGGGCTGATGGAATTGCTATGGATGCGTTTCTTGTGCTTGAAGAAGAGAAGCGCTACGGCAATCGCCACGTAGCAGGGCGGCCAGAAAATCGCTACCAACCTGTCGGACAGATTTACTGACACTGAAGGTTTGGACGCGTTCTGATTCTTCCATAACCAATAAATGCCGAACAGCCAAATTGAAGCTGTGGCAATAAAAATAAAATATAATAAAATCATCATAAATACGATCCGGTAACTAATAAATCTTATTTACGATATGTTTATCTCTATTGCTTCAGAGGCGATTTCGTAAACTACTGGCGTATATAATTATCGCTCTGCAAATTCATATAAGCTTACAAAAGATCATATGGTTGCGAACCCGAAGGATCTTTCTCCCAATGAATGCATCAATTTCATGATTTAGTCAAGGGGTATGTGTTTGATTGAAATCATGGATTTACCATGATCATATTGGCGATCGCTAAATCACGTTTTCAAAGGGATATTGATGATATCTTCTGCCGCGTGATGAGTGGTTGAGGCGATTTCTGGATTTTGACTGGGTGTATTGGCGATATTTAATGATGCACTTTGCGGAATTGTGGTCGCTGGCTTGGAGGTGGCTGATTGGCCGGCTGCTGAGCGGATCATTTGTTCATAATCATCGATCATCTGGGAATTTGAGGAATCTCTGCCAAGTTTGAGCGCGCGCTCCGCCCAGAAACGATATGAAATAGGATCGGATAAGAGGCGATCGATAATATTGGAGAGCCCTTGTACATCTCCCAAGGGCACTATCAGCCCGCAGCATGTGCCGTCCTTTGCAGTAACGCCTTCGACTTGGACAGGAACATCCGATACTATCAGGGGTAGGCCGAGGCGCGCGGCTTCTATGAGCGCAAGGCTGTGCCCCTCGAAATGGCTGACCTGAACAAAGATGTCGGCCTTTGCCGCTTCGCGCAGCGCCTCCTCTCGGCTGAGGTAGCCCAGGAAATCAATCCGATCCGCACTGCCTTCGTCCATGGCTTGCTGACGCAGGCTGGCTTCGTCTTCGCCCCCTCCCGCTATCGCTAGGTGGGTGTTGGGGAGCCGAGCGATTGCGGAGATGAGCATTGGATAATTTTTCTGATAGGCTAGCCGCCCAAGGGCGACAACGCGCCTGTCCTTGCTCGCAATCCGGGGTGGGGCGCTTGCTAAAGTGGCGAGGAGGCGTTCGATATGTCCCGGCAGCGCATTGCGAATGGTGTGGGATTTGCGCAGATATCGCCGAGATTTACTGGAAAGTGAGCCGGCTACCGTATTCGAAACGCTCATGATCGCATGAACATTGGGCAGAAGACCGGTAAGGTTGTCTAGGCTATTGAGCTTGGGGTTATGTGTCTCGATCGGGGAATGGTGCGTTGCAATGACCTTTGTGGATACGCCGGAGAGAAATGCAGCCAGGGGTATGATGACATTGGCGGCTGGCATTCCGGTTACGATAGCATCGGGTCGTTCCCGCCGCAGGAAGGACATGAGCTTAAAAAATGTACGAATGCCCGCAAGAGGGGTGCGTGGCCGAGTTGCGCCGATATGCAGCCATGCAGGGCCAGGGGCCGGTTCGTTAAGTTCGGGGTAAATTCCAAATCGCTGCACCATGTGCCCGCGCGCAGCGAGGCCTTCGGAAATATCATTCCAAAGTTCAAGCAGGCCACCTGGTGCTGAATGTGTCACGGCAAACTGGATTTTGAGCATTGAGCGACATTCCCCCGTCTTTTGGCTTGCGTCGCCCCCGCGCCGCCATGCCTCATGCCGCGCTGATCGCGGCAACCTCAAGATGCTGAGTATATCGTCAATAATCGCTGAATTTCCAGCTTTCTTTCAGCATAATTGTGTCTCAATCAATCTTTTATAGTAATCGATGGAATTATATGATCTAAAAATTGATCTGCAC
>NZ_NOIW01000169.1:0-7561 GCF_002708645.1 Sphingobium sp. IP1 | reverse complement strand
CCCCCCGCCCGAAACGCCGCCCCCTGCGACTCCGGACGAGACTCCGATCAACGAGCCGCCCGAAATCATCCCCGGCGAACCCGATTATGACCAGCCCGACAGCGCGCCGGACGAGGTTCCGCCTGACATAATTTCGTAACCACGCAACAAAAGAAGGCCCCTGAAAACTTTTTTGCAACAGGGTGGAACTTTTTATGGCGGATTACGGAATATGCGTAATCACGTGCTGGACACCCCCCGGAATCCATGATTGAAATGTGACAACAAAAAGAAATTCAGGAGAGGCGCGCTGACATAAAAGGGGGTCGACGTGCATAGGGTTCGCGCCAAGCTAGAGTGGTTCAAGACCGTGATTTTGCCGCAGGAAGCTGCCTTGAGGGGCCGCCTGCGTCGCATTTTGCCCTCCACCCACGAGTTGGAGGACATGGTCGCCGAAGTTCTTGCCCGTGCCTATGCCACGGAGAACTGGGAAAATGTCACCACCGGGCGCGCCTACCTCTTCACCATCGCCCGCAACCTCGTCATCGACACCGCCCGCCGCAACAAGGTGGTGAGCTTCGAGACGATCGCCGATCTGGAATTGCTGGGCGGCGAAAACACCATCGAGGCACAGCTTCACGCCCGCGAGGCGCTCCGCCAGGTCGAGGCGATTGTCGATTCGCTGCCCACCCAGTGCCGCCGCGTCTTCATTCTTCGCCGTATCCACGAAAAATCGATGCTGGAAATAGCGGAGGAAATGTCTCTGTCCGTTTCTACTGTTGAAAAACATCTGGCCAAAGCGATCGGCATAGTTATGCGGGCCTGGGCAGAACGTGAGGAAACGGATTTCGAACGTGCAGGCGTCGGGACCAGGTTCAAACAGCGGGGACAGGGACGCGATCGCGTTGGAAGCCGCGCGCCTGCTGGCCAGGCTTAACAGCGACCCTACTCCCCAGGACGAAGACGAGATATGTGCGTGGATCGAGGCCGATCCGCGCCATGGCGTGGCCTTTGCCCGCGCCGAAGCCGCCTGGGACGCGGCCGAGCGACTGAAGAGCGCCGCCGCCGAAGTCAATCTGCCCCCGCTCGAAGCGATCGTCAGCGAGGAACAGCAGCGCCGCCTGTCGCGCAACATCATGATCGCCGCCGGCATCGCCATCGCCTTCTTCATCGTCGCCGCGATCGTCACCATCCGCACCTTCAGCGGCGTCGACCGCTATGAGACGGCGGTCGGCCAAATCCGCGACGTCGCACTGGCCGACGGCTCCATCCTGCACCTCAACAGCAACAGCGAGGCGGAAGTCCGCTTCACCGACATCGGCCGCAAGGTGCGCGTGCTGAAGGGCGAAGCCTCCTTCGACGTGGCCCATGACAAGGGCCGCCCGTTCGACGTGGAGGTGCGATCCGCCCAGATCCGCGCCGTCGGCACCGCTTTCAACGTCCGCATGCGCCCGTCGGTGGTGGAACTGACGGTCACGCAGGGCACGGTGACGGTCCATTCGGGCAATAGCGGGCTGGAAAAGGTCAGCGCCGGCAGCGGGGCCGTTATCCAGTCGCGCAGCATCGACCTCACCCACCTTAGCCCCAAGCTGATCGACCAGCGCACGGCCTGGCGCGACCAGATGGTCGAGTTGGACGGGGAAACGATCGAGCAGGCGGCCAGCGAGTTCAACCGCTATCGCCGCGCGCCGATCCTGATCGGTGACGCCCGCGTCTCCTCGCTACGGGTCGGCGGGCGCTTCCGCGTCAGCGACAGCAAGGAATTCCTCTCCGCGCTGCAACTGAGCCTGCCGATCCGCGCGGTGAATGGCGAGGATGGATCGGTGATGCTGCTTTATCGCGATGAACCCGATGGCGCCGACATCATGGCAGCACCCAGCGAATAAGGCCGGTCAGCCGAGCAGGTCGCTTACCAGTTCGGGCACAAGTTTGCTTGCCGGGCCAAGCCGGCTTTCCTCGAAATAGCTGCTGCCCGCCGACGGATCGAGATTGAGCTCCAGCGTGCGGGCGCCATAGTGGCGCGCCATCTGAACGAAGCCGGCGGCCGGATAGACCGCGCCCGATGTGCCGATCGACACGAACAGGTCGGCCTGTGCCAGCGCTTCCTCGATCCGCTCCATATCATAGGGCATTTCGCCGAAGAAGACGATGTCGGGCCGCAGGCTGGGCGCGCCGCAACCGGCGCAGGCGCTGCCGGGCGGCAGCGGATCGGCCCAGGCCACCGTCTTGCCGCAGGCGGCACAGAGGGCGGACTTCAATTCCCCATGCATGTGGAGCAGCCGGGTCGCCCCTGCCCGCTCATGCAGGTCATCGACATTCTGGGTGACGATCAGCAGATCGCCCGGCCAGGCGCGGTCGAGCGCAGCCAATGCCTCATGCGCGGGATTGGGCGCCACCTCCGCCAGCTTCGCCCGCCGCTCGTCATAGAAGCGATGCACCAGCGCCGGATTGCGCGCCAGCGCTTCGGGGGTGCAGACATCCTCCACCCGATGCCCCTCCCACAAGCCATCCGGCCCGCGAAAGGTGGCAAGCCCGCTCTCTGCCGAAATACCCGCGCCGGTGAGGATGACGATATTGCGGATGTCGGTCATGCGACGTTCGCCCCCTTCATTTGTTGCGCCGGATGAACTGGCTGGCAAACCGGACATTATAGGCGTGCATCTCGCCTTCTGGAGTGATCACCAGTTCGGTGACATTGGCGCGCTGAAAATCACCCTCACGCTCCTCATCATCGACCTTCAGGCTGACCGTCACCACATCGTCATCCGTGGCGACAAGCTTATAGTCATAGGACACGATGCGGCCGAAGCAGGCGACCTCACCACCGTCTACCGACAGTTCGACCGTCGGATCGTCCGCATCGATCCAGAGCCCCTGCATTTCCATCGGAAGGGCTACATCCCGGCCTGAGCGATCCATCCTTACCTCTTTTCCTGTTCGGGACGGCCGCTCAACCTCGCTGCAAGGGCCGCGCCATTGTCTTACGCCTTGGTCAGCATCTTCTGGGCGCTGGTCTTGATGAAGTCGGAGATCGGCCCGGACATCATCTTGAGGAACATCGGGATCGACACGGTGCCGCGCACCTTGTCCTCCTCGATCAGCAGCTTGACCGGGATGGTCTGGGCCATGGCCGAAATTTCCATGTCCAGCGCATAGTCGGACGGCCAGGTCGCGGTCATGGTGCCACCGCCGGGGATATGCTGTTCCAGCTTGGGCAGGCCCTGCTCCACCCGGCGCTTCGCCTCGTCACGGCCGAGGTCATGGGGAATGTCGATATCCATCCTGTTTATCCTTGTTCTGATGGTCAGTTCTGAAAGGCGATGTCGAGCGGCGGCAGGCCGGCGATGGTCGCCTGCACCGCCTGGCCGGGCGCGATCGGGCCGACGCCGGCAGGCGTGCCGGTGAAGATCAGGTCGCCGGGCGCCAGTTCCACATAGGTGGAGAGATTGGCAATGATTTCTGGCACCGACCAGATCATGTCGGCCAGGTCGCCCGACTGGCGCGGGTCGCCATCGATGCTGAGCGCAATGGCGCCGCTGGCCGGCGGGGTGCCGGGGTGGATCGGACCGATCGGCGCGGAGCGATCAAAGCCCTTGGCCATGTCCCAGGGACGCCCCGCCTTCTTCGCGACCGCCTGCATGTCGCGACGGGTGAGGTCGATGCCGACCGCCCAGCCGTAGATCAGCGCCAGCGCATCCTCGACCGCGACATCCGTGCCGCCCGCGCCGAGCGCGACCACCAGTTCGACCTCATGATGCAGATCCTGCGTGCGCGGGGGGAAAGGCAGCGACGCGCCATTCTCGACCACGGCATCGGCCGGCTTGGTGAAGAAGAAGGGCGGCGCGCGATCGGGATCACCGCCCATTTCGCGCGCATGTTCGGCATAATTCTGCCCGACGCAGAAGATGCGGCGGACGGGGAAGCGATCGGCGCAGCCGTCGATCGGCAGGGTCGGAACGGAGAGTCGGGGAAGATCGAGCATGGCCATCTCTTAGAGCCAGTTCGAAAAATCGCGAAAGAGCGATTTTTCGGTACGGTACCGGCTTTCTCAAACGAACTCCTAGCCATGGCCGGTCCCTTTTCCCAAGAAATTCATGGTGCCGGATGACAAAGGGCCGCCGCTCTGGCATCGCGCGCTCACTTATCTTCAAGGAACGGATCAGGGCATGACCAGCATCGGGATTTTCGGCGCCGCCGGGCGCATGGGCCGCGCCATCGCGCAGGCCGCGGCGGAGGCGGGACTGACCGTGGCGGGCGGCCCCGATCGCGACGGCAGCGGCGAACTGGCCCCCGGCGTCGCCATCACCAGCGATCCGCTGGCGCTGGCACAGACGGCCGACGTGCTGATCGACTTTTCCGTGCCAGCCGCGCTTTCCGCCAATCTCGACGCCTGCATCGCCGCGAACAAGCCGATCCTGATCGGCACGACGGGACTGGAGGGCGAGCATCATGCGCTGATCGACCAGGCGGCAGCCCGCATCCCGGTGCTGCAGACCGGCAATACGTCGCTGGGCGTCAACCTGCTCGCCGCGCTGGTGGAGAAGGCCGCCGCCAGCCTGGGTGATGATTGGGACATCGAGATCGTCGAGATGCATCACCGCCACAAGGTCGACGCGCCGTCGGGCACCGCGCTGCTGCTGGGCGAAGCAGCGGCGAAGGGGCGCGGCATCGCGCTGGCCGACCATAGCGAGCGCGGCCGTGACGGCATCACCGGCGCACGGGCGAAGGGCGCGATCGGCTTTGCCGCGCTGCGCGGCGGATCGGTCGCGGGCGACCATCAGGTCATCCTGGCGACCGAGGGCGAGCGGATCGAGCTTGGCCATCGCGCCGAAAACCGCAGCATCTTCGCGCACGGCGCGATCAAGGGCGCCCGCTGGCTCGCCGGCCAGCCGGTCGGCCGCTATGACATGAAGGGCGTATTGGGGCTCTGATGCCATGAACAAGGGCCAGATCTTCGACTTTTTCAGCCGCCTGGCAGAGGCCAATCCCGCCCCGGTGACGGAGCTGGAATATGGCAATGCCTATCAGCTGCTGGTCGCGGTCACCCTGTCGGCGCAGGCCACCGATGTCGGCGTCAACAAGGCGACCCGCGCCCTGTTCCGCGAGGTCGAAACGCCGCAGCAGATGGTCGATCTGGGCGAGGACGCGCTGAAACAGCACATCAAGACGATCGGCCTGTTCAATACCAAGGCGAAGAATGTCATCGCCCTGTCCGAGATATTGGTACGCGATTTCGGCGGCGAGGTGCCGCAGGATCGCGACGCCCTGACCACCCTGCCCGGCGTCGGCCGCAAGACCGCCAATGTCGTGCTCAACACCGCCTTCGGGCAGGAAACCTTCGCGGTCGATACCCATATCTTCCGCGTCGGCAACCGCACCGGCCTGGCGCCGGGCAAGACGGTGCTGGCGGTCGAGGACAAGCTGGAAAAGCGCGTGCCCCAGCCCTTCCGCCGCGACGCCCATCATTGGCTGATCCTGCATGGCCGCTATGTCTGCAAGGCGCGCAAGCCCGAATGCTGGCGCTGCATCGTGTCGGACCTGTGCCGCTTCAAGCCCAAGACGCCGGAACCCGGCAGCATGGCGAAAGCCGCCTGATCGCGCCCGACGGCGGTGCTAGGATCGGTACGGAAATCAGCTCCGCGAATCGTCTTGTCAGCACGAAGGAGAGAGACAATGTCCATCCGCCCCATTCTCACCGCCGGCCTGCTGCTGGCCTGTGGCCTGACGCCTGCTTTCGCCAAGACCAAGGACAAGCCGGATCCCTATGTGCCCAGCGGCGATCCGGTCGACTGCATTTCGATCAGCCAGATTCGGTCGAGCAATGTGCGTGACGATCGCACGATCGATTTCGAGGTGAGCGGCAAGAAGATCTACCGCAACACCCTGCCCAACAGCTGCCCCAGCCTGGGCTTCGAGCGGCGCTTTTCCTATCGCACCAGCATGTCCCAGCTTTGTTCGGTCGACATCATCACCGTGCTGTTCAACGCCGGGCCGGGCCTGCAACCGGGTGCCAGCTGTGGCCTGGGCAAATTCCAGCCAATGGTGAAACCCCCGAAATAAGTTTCGGGAACAGGTGATTTTGTGGCTGGCGCGGTTCGAAGCCCTTTGCTAAGCGCCCCTTCTGACTAGCGTCATGCACCCATAGCTCAGCTGGATAGAGCGTTGCCCTCCGAAGGCAAAGGCCAGTGGTTCGAATCCACTTGGGTGCACCATTTATCGACATTATGCTGCAGAACGGCACAGTTTGACGGTCGGCTTGCGCTGATTGATCCATTTCCGACCCAGTTGAAATGGTGATTATCACGGCGAACGATAGGCTCTCCCTCCGAAACATTGATGGTTTTGGAGGTTGGAATGGCACATTTGTTACGGGTCTTCCCGGATGCAGCCACCATGACATGGGCGATCTTCGTCGATCACCGGCCGGTCACGAAATTCAACCGCTATTTCGAAATACTGCTTTCACTGACGCCGGGCGAGCATCGCCTGGTCGTACATGCCAATGGCAGTGGCGCAACAGTGAAGGTGAGCATTGATAATGCCGAGCTATTGTCACCCGACACAGACTGGCCATTGGTCCTCAAGGTTCCCTTAACCTCAAGCGGCGACCATGTCATAGCGGAGTTCTCCGTATGAAAGGGGGCTGGAAGTTCCTGATAGGAACGGCCGTGACCGGCTTTCCCGCATTGGCTTTCGCTCAGCCAAATATACCTCCCGCCGTATCAACGGCCGTCAACCAGACTGATGATCTGCAAGAAAAACGAACTTCAGCCCCAAGCGGAAGAAGTGATTCCCTCCTCAGCGGCCTTGGCGGGGAGATAGAAATTAATGGCGGCGAGCCCAAGGCGTCGCTCAGCTTCAATAGGAAGCTATCGCCAGAGATAGTCGCTGCAGGCGTCGATGGCATGAGCAGCAACTTTCGGCAAACCAGCTACGGGCTGTCGCTATCCGTTCCACTGGGTGGCGAAGATAATCTGGTCGATCCGCAATTACTCGACCGGCTTTCGGACGGGCCGGCACTAACCTTCAGCCTGTCGCGCTACAACGCGACCACACGGGACGATCCGTCAGGCCTCAAAAATCAATTCTGGCAATTTGGTGGCGAAGCGAGGATCGGCACCAACCAGTTCCATTATCGTGACCCGACGACATTGACGAAATATTCCAGCTGGAAACCACAGCTGGCTATCGGCGGCTTCATCGCCTTCTATCCCGGTGAGCAGAAAAGCATGCTAAGCTTCGCCATCGACTATCAGTCCAGCTATCAAGCGGCAGATGAAAAGATACTTTGCAAGCCATTGGTGACTGACCCTGACAAGGATTGCTTTAAGGCGGCACCACAGGCACCCGATCGTCAGGACGCCGTCAACCTGTCCTTCGAGTATCGGCAGGCGATCGGAAAGGATGTTCTGGACGCTAGCCTCGCCTTCTCGCCGAAGTTCACCTATGACGCCCTAGGGTCCGGACTCAATTGCACCAGAAGGTGAGTGAGGCAGCGAGGAAGACGCCGGCCATGTAATTGGTGGCGAGCTTGTCGTATCTGGTGGCGATGCGGCGCCAATCCTTGAGGCGGCACCAGAGG
>NZ_NOIW01000168.1:0-7635 GCF_002708645.1 Sphingobium sp. IP1 | reverse complement strand
ACCCAAAACGCCCAGTGTCGCGGGATGGAGCAGCCCGGTAGCTCGTCAGGCTCATAACCTGAAGGTCGTAGGTTCAAATCCTACTCCCGCAACCAAATCACAACACACACACGCACGCCGCCTCGGACAGCCCCAAGGCGGCTTTTTTTATGCCCGCGCCCTACCAGACCAGCGGAAGCGACTTGGGCCCAACCACACCGCCAGGCCAGTAGCTGATCACCGCATCAGACCGAACCGCAAAGTCCGGCAACCGCCGCAGCCACTCCTGCAACGCTACCTTCACCTCCAGCCGCGCCAGATGCGCGCCGATGCAGCTATGCACGCCGCCGGCAAAGGCCAGGATCGGCTTGCGTGGCCGGTTGAAATCCACACGGGTCGGATCGGGAAAGACGTCCGGGTCGTAATTGCAGGCGGGCAGGATGCTGTTGAACTTGTCGCCCTTCTTCATCTGCACGCCGCGCATTTCCAGATCCTGGGTCAGGGTCCGGCCGGAAAAGGTAACGGAAAAGACCCGCAGCAATTCTTCCACCTGGGCATTGATCTGATCGGGATGGGCGATGATCTCGCGCCGCCGATCGGGATTTTGCGCCAGCCACAGCCAGATATTGTTGAGCGTCGCGAACACCGTGTCGAGCCCGGCGATGAACAGGAAGAAGGTGAAGCCGAAAATCTCCCGCTCGCTCAGCGGTTCGCCACCCGGCCGCGCCTGGATGATCGTGCTGATGACGCCATCATCGGGCCTGGCCGTCTTCTCGACGATCACCTGCGCCAGATAGGCTTCGATCCCGCGCATGGCGAGGCCGGCGGTCATGCGATCCTGCGAATGGAGCAGGTCGACCGCCCAGCCGACGAAGGTATCGCGCATCTCCTGCGGCAGGCCCATGAGATCAAGGAAGATCGACACCGGCAGCGGTCGGCCGAAGGCGGTGGTGAATTCCACCTCGCCCGCATCGATGAAGCCATCGATCAGCTCGTTGGAAAGGCGGCGCATATAGGCTTCGAGCCGCAGCACGCTTTGCGGCGAGAAGGTCGGATCGAGGATCGCACGATATTTGCGATGATGCGGCGGATCGATCTCCAGCGGGATGAAATGGAAATAATTATTGGGATCGCGCGGGAAGGGCGTGGCCCCGGCGGTGGTGAAATATTCCGGATGGCGCAGCGCGAAGAAGGCATCCTCATGCTTGATCGTACACCAGCTGTTCCCGATCAACGGATTGACGCTGTAGAAGATCGGCGGATGCGTTTCGTGCAGTTTCGCCATGAAGGCGTGGGGCGCGGCGAGAAATTCGGGACCGGTGGTGAGGCCGATCTCGCGCACTAGTTCGGGCGGGACATGGGCGGGAATGTCCATCACCGGCGTTGCTTGGGTGGTTGCCATGATCGGGCTCCTCAATATTGCGCAGCGGGCAGGTGGACGACCAGCCCGTCGAGCGCATCGCTGGCGATGATCTGGCAGCCAAGGCGGCTGCTCGGGCGGCGTTCGCTGGCGGTGCATTCGAGCATGTCCAGCTCGGTCTGCGCAGGCGCGGGCAGACGGTCGGCCCAATCCTCTTCGACATAGCAATGGCAGGTCGCGCAGGCGAGGCCGCCGCCGCATTCGCCGACCATGCCGTCGAGCCCCTCGTTGAGCGCCGCGCGCATCAAATTCTCGCCCGTCGGCACATCGATCCGATGCTCCGCGCCGCTGGCCTCGACAAAGAGGACCGTCGCCATTGCACTCTCCTATATCTCTTTCCCGATGAGAACATTGTTCTCAATGCTGGCACTATAGTCGCAGGCTGCTAGATGGAAAGCGATTATTGCAGAGAGGATCGTCGACCATGTACCGGGTGCCGCAGACCGACGACGCGATCACGGAACTGGACGATCGCAACCAGCAGATCGTCGCCGCCGCCTATGATCTGCTCGACGAGGAAGGGCTGGAAGGGCTGACGATCCGTGCCGTATTGCAGCGCACCGGGCTCGCCCGTCGGGCGCTGTACGATCGCTTTGCGGGCAAGGATGATCTGGTCCTGGCGGTGTTTGCCCATACGCTCCGCCGCGCAGCGGAACAGTTCGGCGAACAGGTGCGCGACCTGCCGGACCCGCTGGCGCGGTTGCATCATATTGTGGCCGGTATCGTTATCGGCCGGGCAGCGATGGGCGGGGAATGGCAAGGCGGCCAGCGCCGGAGCGCGGCGCTCAGCCGCGAGCATCTGCGCCTGGCCGAGGCGCGTCCGGTCGAACTGCAAAAGGCGGTAAGCCCGCTCATCGACCTGATTGCCACGATCCTGTCCGACGGCATGGCCGAGGGGCAGGTCCGCGCCGGACCGCCGTCGTGGATGGCGCTGCTCGTCTATAATCTGGTCTCGACCACCGTCCACAGCCAGTTGCTTGCCGAGGAGGCCGCCATTCCCGACCGCCAGCGCCGATCCGAACTGGCGGTCGAGATATGGGAATTTTGCCGCCGGGCGATCGCGGCCTAGCGCGCCAGCTTCAGCCGATCGCGGAAGAAGGCGGTCATGACGTCGAAGGCCTCGCGCGATTCCGGCAGGGCGGGATCGTAGAAGAAGGCGTGGCCCAGCCCATCCCACATATGCAGGTCGGCATCGACCCCGGCCTTCACCAGTTCGCGATGGGTGTTGACGGTCGCGCTCATCTCGAAGGCGCGGGTGCCGGTGATCAGCAGCGTGGGCGGAAACAGTTTCAGCGTGGCCGGCGACAGCGCCGGCGACACCAGCGGATCGCTGCGGTCGATACCCTTGAAATAGGCGCGGACATCGTCGCGCGGCGGCAGCGCCTGGAAGGGCCGGGCGAAGCTCTGGCTGTCGCCGCCCCAGCGCGCGTCGCCCGAGGCGCAGAAAATGCCGATTGCGCCGGGCAGCGGCAGTTTCTCATGGATGAACCAGGCGATCGCCTCGGCCGTCAGCAGCCCGCCGGCCGAACAGCCGAAGATGCCGATATCCTGCGGTTGGTAGCTCTTGAGCAATTCGCGATAGACCTTGGTCACATCCTCGGTCGCGGCCGGCCAGATGGTTTCGGGCGCCTGGCGATAGGTGATGGAGAGGATCTCCACCCCGGCCAGCCCCGCGAGCGGGATCGATTCCATCATGCCGGTGCCGCCGGCCACGCCCATGATGAAGCCGCCGCCCGGCAGGTTGAGCAATATCTTCCTGCGGTTGCCTGGTGCGACGCCAGCCGCCGGTGTCGCACGCACGGCCGCTATGCCGGCCATCTGCTCCTCGCGCGTCGCCACCTTGTACATCGCCTTCAGCGCATCGATGCGCGGCGCGACGAGTTGCGGCATGCGCTGGCGCAGCGCACCGGCCTGCCAGGCGGCGACCGCGCGCATCATCGGCTCTTCGGGATCGGTCGGTGTGCGCGGCAGCGCCTTCTTCGCCGCCTCGCTCAGATAGATGGAGGGGGGCAGGCGAAAGCCGGGAACATGGACCGTGCCATCCGGCTCGATCGTGCCGGAAGCCACCGGGCTATCGGGTGGCGGCGTCTGGGCCGGTGCCGTCCCGGCCAGGGCCAGCAGGGTCAGCGGCAAGGCGAATCGTATCGTCATGAACATCGCTCCTCTCCATCTTATATTATGGTATATAATATATCGACTTGAGCGGGCGCGGCAAGGGGGCTAGACCGCGGTGACGATCGATCTCGACAGCGCCTTCACCGACCCGCTCGACGCGATGCTGGGCTTCCATCTGCGCCGCACGGCGGCGGCGGTCACCGGCGCGCTGGGCGAGGCGATGGCGCCGCTTGGCCTCAATCCGGGCGAAGCGACCTTGCTGCGCCTGATCGGCGCCAATCCGGGGTGCAGCCAGAGCGACATTGCCCGCGCGCTGCGCGCCCAGCCGGCCAATCTGGTGCCGCTCATCAACAAGCTGGCGCTGTCTGGCCTGTTGGACAAGGGCGCGGGCAAGGGCCGCGCGATCCCGCTGACGCTGACGGCGGAGGGGCAGGCGCTGCATGGTCAGGTCTGCGCGGCGTTCGACGCGCATGAGGCGCGGATCGGCCGTTCCATCCCGATCGAACAGCGCCGCGACGTCATCGCCCTGTTGCGCCAGATCTGCCTCGACGCCTGTTGCGGCCCGGCCTAGCCGGAGTCCGCCTCCACCCATAGCGGGTGGCGCACCATCGCGCGGGCGAACAGCTCGGATTCCAGATGCCCGGCCAGCCAGCCGCGCAACGCGGTCCAGGGCTGCGCGGCAAACCAGTCCGGCTCGACCGCCGCAAATTGCCGCACGAACGGAAAGATCGCCATGTCGGCCAATGTCCGCCGCGCGCCACAGAGCTGGGCCTGATCCCGCAACCGCGCCTCCAGCGCGTCGAGGCGCCCGGCCGCCTCGGTTCGATGGGCGATCGGGTCGCTGCCATGGCGCTCGGCATATTTGTAGCGATCCAGATGCCGCTTGAACGGTCCGTCATTGATCGCGATTAGCGCCCCGTCGTCACCGGCCAGCCACGCCTCTGGATCATGCCGGCCTAGCGCCCAGCGCATGATCTCCAGACTCTCGTCGATCACGCCTCCGTCGGGCAGGACCAGCACCGGCACCGTCCCCTTGGGCGAGGCGGCCAGCATCGCCGCCGGCTTGGCGCGCAGCAGGATTTCGCGATGCGCCACCGCCTGTCCGCTCACCAGCAGCGCCAGCCGTGCCCGCATCGCATAGGGACAGCGGCGGAAGGAATAGAGGATCGGGGCATCGGCCATGGCCCGCCTTAACCGCGGCCATCGCCAAAGAGTAGTCTTACTCCGCCTCGACCCATGTCGTCGTCAGCGCGCGCGGCGAGAGATATTTGGTCGAGGTCCAGCCGCCATCCACGACGATCGTCTGGCCGTTGATGAAGGCAGCGCCGGGCGAACAGAGGAAGGCGATGGTGCTGGCCACATCCTCCACCTCGCCCAGCCGCGGGAAGGGGGTGGTCTCCACATTCACCCGCTTGAACATCTCGTCCTCGAACCGGTGGCGCACCATGTCGGTCATGGTGACGCCCGGCGCGACGCAATTGGCGCGGATGCCCTGCGGGCCATAGTCGCAGGCGATGTGCTTGGTCAGCGCATCCAGCCCGCCCTTGGCCGCCGAATAGGCGCCGCCACGCCGTCCGCCGATCACCGCATAGGTGGAGGTGACGTTCACGATGCCGCAGCCCTCGCCCATATGGACGATCGCCTCGCGCGCCAGGCGGAAGGGCGCGCGCAGCATCAGGTCCAGGAACCCGTCCAGCGTGGCGTCGTCGGTCTCGTGCAGCGGCTTGGGGCTGCCCGCGCCGGCATTGTTGACCAGGAAGTCGATGCGGCCGAAGCGATCGAGCGCCAGCTGCACGATTTGCGCCGGCGCATCATCCTGAGTCACGTCGATCGACAGGGTGGCGACCCGCGCCGGATCGCCGATTTCGCTCTCCAGCGTCGCCAGCTTGGCCGGATCGCGACCGACGCCAACGATCGCCATGCCGGCGTCATGCAGCATCTTCGCCGTGCAGAGCCCGATGCCGCTGCCCGCCCCGGTGATGATCGCTACCTGCATCTATCCTGTCCTCTACTCTGTCCTGCCCCGCTCTTATCCGCTTCGCCGGGCATCGGCGAACCGCCATGGCGATGCCTTGCCGCCCCGGCTTGAACCCGCGCGCATGCCGCGTCACCCCTGCGCCATCACCGCATAAACAAGGGAGAGCCGCTCATGTCCGAACTGCGCTACGACGATCGCGTCATCGTCATCACCGGTGCCGGGCGGGGGCTTGGCCGCGCCTATGCGGAACTGCTGGCCGCACGCGGGGCCAGGGTCGTGGTCAATGATCCGGGCAGCGCCGTGCGTGGCGAGGGGATCGATGCCGGCCCTGCGGCCGAAGTGGTGGCCGCGATCCAGGCGCAGGGCGGCGACGCAATCGTCTCGACCGACAGCGTCGCCACGCCGGAGGGCGGCCGCGCCATCATAGAGGCGGCGCTCGACCATTATGGCCGGATCGACGGGCTGATCCACAATGCCGGCAATGTCCGCTACGGCTCGATGCAGGATCTCAGCCAGGAAGATTTCGATGCGGTGCTCGACGTTCATCTGCGCGGCGCCTTCCATGTCGCGCGCGCTGCCTTCCCGCATATGTGCAAGGCGCGCTATGGCCGCATCATCCTCACCAGCTCGATCGGCGGCCTCTATGGCAATCGCGATTGCGTCAATTATGGCATGTCCAAATCGGGCATGATCGGCCTCAACAATGTGCTGGCGCTGGAGGGGGAGGCCGAAGGGGTCACATCCAACATCATCGTGCCCGGCGCCGTCACCCGCATGGCCGAGGGGCTGGATATCTCCCAATATCCGCCGATGGGGCCGGAACTGGTCTCGCCGGTCGTCGCCTGGCTGGCGCATGAAAGCTGCTCGGTCACGGGCGAGATGCTGGTGTCGATCGCCGGCCGCGTCGCCCGCGCCTTCATCGCCGAAAGCAAGGGCGTCTATCAGCCCAGCTGGACGCCGGAGGATGTCGGCGCCCGGATCGACGCGATCATGGACAGCCAGGATCCGCTGGTCTTCGGGCTGGAGGGCCATGTCGACCATATCCGCTACAGCTTCGGCCGCGCCGTCGCGGGGGAATAAAGGCCGCGTTCGGGTTGTATCCGGCCGATCGTATACGGCCAGTCGAATCCCGGCGGTCGATGCGCTATGGATCGGGCATCCCCGTGCGGAGTCGGAACCCATGAAGGCGGAACGGATCGACGAGGCCAGCCTGCGCCAGCTGGTCGAAAGCTTCTATGCCCGCGTCCGCGCGGACGACCGGCTCGGTCCGATCTTCAACGACGCCGTGGACGACTGGCCGGCGCATATCGACCGGTTGGTCGATTTCTGGTCGTCGGTGATGCTGTCGTCGGGCCGTTACAAGGGACAGCCCGTCCCGGTGCATATGGCGCATCGTGACCGGATCATGCCCGACCTGTTCGACCATTGGCTGAATCTCTGGTCGCAGACGACCGACGCCGTCATGGTTCCGGCGGCGGCCGCCGCCTTGCAGGACAAGGCGCAGCGGATCGCGGAAAGCCTGCAACTCGCGCTGTTCTTTCGGCTGGGGGCGCCACCGGCCGCGGGGGCATGAAGGGCGCGCGGATACGCGCCCCTGTCCGCCTTATTCGATCGTCACGCCGACCACGCGCCAGCCGCCATTTTCGCGATCCAGCGTCACCGTCTCGATCGCCTGCGCCTGGTTGGCGTAGCTGGCGCGGAATTTCACCACTTCATAGCCATGGGGCGGGGCCGGCAGTTCCTCCTGGCTCAGCAGGCTGCGGGACTGGAGGGTGCCGAACCGGCGGCGCATCGTCTGCGACACCTCGGTCCAGACCTGCACCGTGTTGAGTTTCTGGAAAGCGCTGCCGGTGCCGCGATAGCTTTCGGCCCATTTGTCCTGGTCGATCAGCGCCAGCCATTGGCGCGCGGCGTCGACGACCTCGGCATTATGCGCCTGGGCGGCGGCCGGCATCGCTTGCGGTGTGGGGGCGGCATCGGGCAGGACGGCGAGCGCCAGCAGGCCAAGGACAAAAGTCATGAGAAGCACTCCAGGAAGGATCGGGCGCCGGCGATCGGCCGGCCCCACGCCGACGACCGGCGCCTCGTCCTGATCCGCTTCGACCGGGGCTGCGTCTGCCCCCAATAGCCTGTCCCCCAGAAA
>NZ_NOIW01000167.1:0-7722 GCF_002708645.1 Sphingobium sp. IP1 | reverse complement strand
GGGCGCATGGTGGCGGCGCAGGTGGAAGTGGCGCGCGATGCGATCGGCCAGTTGCTGCCCCCGGCTGGTAGGCTGCTCTTCGCCTCCGGCGCGACCGAGGCGCTGAACATCGCGATCCAGGGCGCGCCGCCGGGCGACATCGTCACCATCGCGACCGAACATGCCGCCGTGCTGGATACGGTGGCGGCGATGCGGCGGACGGGCCGGGCGGTGACGGTCTTGCCGGTGGATGGCGACGGGCTGGTCGATCTGGCGGCGGCGGCGCGGGCGATCGTGCCCGGGGTAGCGCTGGTCGTCGCGATGCTGGTCAATAACGAGATTGGCGTGATCCAGCCGGTCGGCGCGTTGGCGGAACTGGCCCATCAGGCGGGCGCGCTGTTCCTGTGCGACGCGGTGCAGGGCTATGGCCGGGTGCCGATCCCCGACCCGTGCGACATGGTGGCGATCAGTGCGCACAAGATTCACGGCCCCAAAGGCATCGGCGCGCTGTGGCTGCGCGACGGGGTGAAGGTCGACCCGCTGATCCATGGCGGCGGACAGGAAGGCGGGTTGCGGTCGGGCACCTTGTCGCCCGCCTTGTGCGCCGGCTTTGGCGTGGCGGCGCGCCTGATGCGGGAACAGGCCGAAGCCGATCGCGCGCACATCGCGGCGCTGTCTGCGCAGGCGCGCGCACTGTTCGCCCACTGGACGCTGAACGGCAGCGCCGACGCGCGTTATCCCGGCAATCTCAACATTCGTCGCGCCGGGATCGACGGCGCGCGATTGTTGTCCGATTGCCGCAATGTGTCTTTTTCGCTCGGCAGCGCTTGCGCGAGCGGGTCCGGGCGGCCTAGCCATGTGCTGCGCGCCTTGGGTCTTTCAGACAGTCAGGCGCGCGGATCGGTGCGGATCGGCTTTGGCCGATACACGACACCGGCCGAACTGGAGGAGGCTGCGAAGGTGATTAACGGGGCGGCGACCGCACAAGCGGCGCCGTGAGCAGGGAGCATCGCATAGCATGACCATGGTCACCTTCATCAGCGCCGACGGCGAAAATCGACTGGAGGTCGATGCGCCTGCCGGGTCCGTCCTGCTGGAGGTTGCACAGGCGGCGGGTCAGCCGCTGGAAGGAACATGCGAAGGGCAGATGGCCTGTTCGACCTGTCATGTCATCGTCGATGCCGCCGATTTCGACCGGCTGCCGCGCGCGAGCGAGGATGAGGAGGATATGCTGGACCTGGCGGCTGCGGCGACCCGCACCAGCCGCCTGGCCTGCCAGATCATTCTGTCCGAGCAATTGGACGCGCTGACCGTCCGTATCCCCGGCGAATTCAACAATATGCAAGGTATGTAAACCATGGCGCTGCGCAAATCCCTCTCGCTCGCGGCGCTGACCGCCTGTCTGGTCGTGGCCTTGCCGCTGTCGGCCGCGCCCAAGAAGAAGGCGCCGGCCAAGAAGGCCGAAGAGGTGCCGACCCTGCCGACATTGATGCCGCCCGCGCCACGCTATCTGGTGCCGCAATCCGCGCTCACCTCCGTCCGCAATCCCAAGGAGATCGAGGAGGAGACCGGCGGGCGCATGGGCATCGCGCTGGTCGATCGCGACGGTGCGCTGATCCTGGGCTTCAACCGCGATGATCGCTTTGCCATGTGCTCGACCTTCAAGGCGCCGCTGGCCGCCGCCGTGCTGATCGGCGCGCAGGGCGGCAAGTTCGGGCTGGAGGGGGAGATACCCTTCACCAAGGACGATATTCTCGATTACGCGCCGGTGGTGAAGAAGAACAAGAAGCGCGGCCGCATGTCGATGGCCGAACTGGCCGCGGCGGCCGTGGAGGTCAGCGACAACAGCGCCGCCAACCTGTTGCTGCCGATGCTGGGCGGGCCAGAGGGGCTGACCTCCTTCATCCGTGCCCATGGCGACAAGATTACGCGGCTCGACCGTATCGAACCCGAGTTGAACGAGAATATTGCGGGCGATCCGCGCGACACGACCAGTCCGGCGGCGATGGCCGGGCTGATGGGGCGGCTGTTGTTCCGCGACATGGCTGCGGCTGATGCCGACAGGTTGCGCGGCTGGCTCAATGCCAGCACCACCGGCGACAAAAGGATCAAGGCGGGTCTGCCCGAAGGCTGGACGTCGGGCAGCAAGACCGGCAGCTGCGGCACCGCCTATAATGACGTCGCGCTGGTGAAGTCGCCCGCGGGCGAGGAATATATATTGGCCATTTATCTCGACCGGCCGACGGTGGACGACAAGAAGGCCGAGGCGGCGATCGCCGAGGCCGCCCATTCGGCGCTGGAATTCGTCAGCAAGGCGCAGAAGAGCGGGCTGGACTAGCTTTCAGGAAGGCAAGGGCATGGAAGCCCTTGCCTTCCTGTCATGAGTTCGCCATATGCCCGGCCGGGAGTCGGGCGGACGTAGTCGTCGCCAACCTGGTCAGGTCCTGACGGAAGCAGCCACAACGATTTTTCTGCGGGTCGTTCCGGCTCCCACCTTTCCGCACAGCATCATCTCTTCGCAAGGTCCGAACGGGCTTCGACAAGCCGCATCTGAACGGTTAGGAAACAGGCATGTCCGATTCCCCTCAGCCCTATCGCGTGCTTGCGCGCAAATATCGTCCGCGCAACTTTCGCGAGCTGATCGGGCAGGACGCCATGGTCCAGACGCTGGGCAATGCGATCCGGCGCGGCCGCCTCGCCCATGCCTTTCTGATGACCGGCGTGCGCGGAGTCGGCAAGACGTCGACCGCGCGGCTGATCGCCAAGGCGCTGAACTGCATCGGCCCGGATGGGCAGGGCGGGCCGACGATCGACCCGTGCGGCGTGTGCGAACCCTGCATGGCGATTGCCGAGGGGCGGCATATCGACGTGGTCGAAATGGATGCCGCCAGCCATACCGGCGTCGACGACGTGCGCGAGATCATCGAGGCGGTGCGCTATGCCGCTGTGTCGGCGCGCTACAAGATCTACATCATCGATGAAGTCCATATGCTCTCGAAGAACGCGTTCAACGCGCTTCTCAAGACCTTGGAGGAGCCGCCGGCCCATGTGAAATTCCTGTTCGCCACGACCGAGGTGAACAAGGTGCCGGTGACGGTGCTGTCGCGCTGCCAGCGGTTTGACCTGCGTCGCATCCCGGCCGAGATGCTGGCCGGCCATTTCGCCCATGTGGTCGAGGCCGAACAGGTCGCGGCCGAGCCCGATGCGCTATCGCTGATCGCGCAGGCGGCCGAGGGCTCCGCGCGTGACGGCCTGTCGATTCTGGACCAGGCGATCGCCCATGCCGAAATGGGCGAGGGCGAGCCGATGGTCACGGCGGCGCAGGTGCGCGAGATGCTGGGCCTGTCGGATCGTGGCTCGACGCGCCGGCTGCTCGGCCTGCTGCTGGAGGGCGATACCGCCGCGCTGCTGGGCGGGGTGCGCGATCAATATGCGCTGGGGGTCGAGCCGCTGTCGCTGATGCGCGGCCTGCTGGAACTGGTGCATGCGGTCACGCTGGTGAAGGCCGGGCGCGACATTGCAACGCCGGGCCAGTCCGACGAGGAACGCGGCGCGCTGGCCCACTGGGCGTCGCAGATCGGCTTCGGCCCGCTGCATCGATTGTGGCAGTTGATGCTCAAGGGCCATGACGAGGTGGCGACCGCCGCCCTGCCGATCGAGGCGTGCGAGATGGCGCTGCTGCGCGTGATGCATGCCGCGACCATGCCTGATCCCAGCGACCTTGCCCGGATGCTGCAGGGCGGGGTGCCGATGGCCGCGCCGGCGCTGCCGGGCCAGGCGCTCGCCGCCGCCGCGCCCGCGCCGGAACCCGCGTCCAGCCTGCCTGCCAGCTTCGAGGATCTGATCGAAGCCTTCTGGCAGAAGAGCAAGGGGCATCTGGCGCAGGAAATGCATGATTGCGTGGGGATCATCCGCTATGATCCGCCAATGCTGGAATATCGCGGCACGGCCAGCCTGTCGCCCGACTTCGCCACCCGGATCATCCCGGCGCTGCGTGAGGTGACCGGTGTCGCCTGGACGGTGACGCAGGGCGAGGGGGAAGCCAAGCCGACCTTGCTGGCCAATGAGCAGCGCCAGCTGGCCGACAGCCGCGCCGCAATTTTGGAAACCCCGGTGGTCAAGGCGGCAATGGACGCCTTCCCCGATGCCGAGCTGGTCCATTCGGACGAGCCGGAACAATGGAGTGCCGAAGCATGAAGGATCTGAACGAAATATTGGGGATGGCCAGCCGCGTGCAGGAAGAGCTGCAGCGCGCGCAGGACAATCTGGACAAGCTGGAAGTCGAAGGCGTGGCCGGTGGCGGCCTGGTCAAGGTGAAGGCGTCGGCCAAGGGCCGCATCCTGGGCGTGTCGATCGACGACAGCCTGCTGGCACCGTCGGAAAAGCAGATGCTGGAAGACCTTATCACCGCCGCGTTCAACGATGCGCGCAAGAAGGCGGACGAGGTCAGCAACACCGAAATGGGCAAGATGACCGCCGGCCTGCCGCTGCCGCCGGGCTTCAAGCTGCCCTTCTGAGCCGGCGCGCATTGCCGTTCCGGGGCTGCCGCTGGCGGATAAGCCCTTGTTCATCGTTGCAGCAATATGGTGATCGCTGATTGATTGACGCGACGGGCATCCCCATAAAGGCGATGAACCGCATGACGGGCCGCAAGTCCGGCCCTGGAGAGTGAATGACTACGCAATATCCCCTTCTGCCGCTGCGCGACATCGTCGTCTTCCCGCAGATGATCGTCCCGCTTTTCGTCGGTCGCGACAAGAGCGTCGCCGCGCTGGAAGCGGCGATGGAGGGCAATAAGGAAATCTTCCTGGTGTCCCAGCTGGACCCGGCCGAGGATGATCCGGGCAAGGACGCGCTGTATGACACCGGCGTGGTGTCGGTGGTGCTGCAGCTGCTCAAGCTGCCCGACGGCACGGTGCGCGTGCTGGTCGAGGGCAAGCATCGCGCCCAGCTGGCCGATCTGGCGCCGGCCGAGGCGGGCTATCTGGTCGCCGAGGTCGCGCCGGTCGAGGAGATCGTCGCCGAAGGTCCGGAAGCCGCTGCGCTGATGCGCTCGGTGGCCGAGCAGTTCGAGAATTACGCCAAGCTCAACAAGAAGCTGCCGGCCGAAACGCCGGTGCAGCTGCGCGAGATCGACGATGCCGGTCGCCTGGCTGACTCGGTCGCCGCCAACATCAACGTCAAGGTTGCCGACAAGCAGTCGCTGCTGGTCGAGCCCGATCCGGTCAAGCGGCTGGAGATGGTCTTTGCCTTCATGGAAGGCGAGCTGGGCGTGTTGCAGGTCGAGAAGAAGATCCGTGGCCGCGTGAAGCGCCAGATGGAAAAGACCCAGCGCGAATATTATCTGAACGAGCAGCTGAAAGCGATCCAGCGCGAGCTGGGCAATGGCGAGGGCGAGGAAGGCGACGAGCTTGCTGAACTGGCCGACAAGATCGCCAAGGCGAAGCTGAGCAAGGAAGCGCGCGCCAAGGCGACCGCCGAGCTCAAGAAGCTCAAGGGCATGCAGCCCATGTCGGCCGAAGCGACGGTGGTGCGCAACTATCTCGACGTGCTGCTGGGCCTGCCCTGGGGCAAGAAGGGCCGGGTCAAGACCGACCTCAAGAAGGCGCAGGCGATCCTGGACGAGGATCATTTCGCGCTGGAGAAGGTCAAGGACCGGATCATCGAATATCTGGCGGTGCAGGCGCGCACCAACAAGCTGAAGGGGCCGATCCTGTGCCTCGTCGGCCCGCCGGGCGTCGGCAAGACCTCGCTGGGCCGTTCGATCGCCAAGGCGACCGGCCGCGAATTCGTGCGCCAGTCGCTGGGCGGCGTGCGCGACGAAGCCGAGATCCGCGGTCATCGCCGCACCTATATCGGGTCGCTGCCGGGCAAGGTCGTGTCGAACCTGAAGAAGGCGGGCACCATGAACCCGCTGTTCCTGCTCGACGAGATCGACAAGCTGGGCCAGGATTTCCGCGGCGATCCGGCATCGGCGCTGCTGGAGGTGCTGGATCCCGAACAGAACAGCAAGTTCCAGGACCATTATCTGGAGATCGACGTCGACCTGTCCGACGTGATGTTCGTGACGACGGCCAACTCGCTGAACCTGCCGCAGCCACTGCTCGACCGCATGGAGATCATCCGGCTCGAAGGCTATACCGAGGACGAGAAGGTCGAGATCGCCCAGCGCCATCTGGTGCCCAAGCAGATCGACGCCCATGGCCTGAAGAATGGCGAGTTCGAGGTGACCGAGGCCGCAGTGCGCGACCTGATCCGTTACTATACCCGTGAAGCCGGCGTCCGCACGCTGGAGCGGGAAGTGGCGCGTCTGGCCCGCAAGGCGCTGCGCAAGATCCTGGAAGGCGCGTTCGACAAGGTCGAGATCACGCCCGAAAACCTGGCCGACTATGCCGGCGTGCGGAAATTCCGTCACGGCGTGGGTGAGGAGGAAAACCAGATCGGCGCCGTCACCGGCCTGGCCTGGACCGAGGTGGGCGGCGAACTGCTGACGATCGAGGCGGTGACCGTGCCCGGCAAGGGCCTGATCAAGACGACCGGCAAGCTGGGCGAGGTGATGAACGAATCGGTGCAGGCCGCCTTCTCCTATGTGAAGGCGCGCTCGCCCGGCTATGGCATCAAGCCGAGCCTGTTCAACCGCAAGGACATCCATATCCACCTGCCCGAGGGCGCGGTGCCCAAGGATGGTCCGTCGGCCGGCATCGGCATGGTCACGACCATCGTGTCGACCCTGACCGGCATTCCCGTCCACAAGGATGTGGCGATGACCGGCGAGGTGACGCTGCGCGGCCGGGTGCTGCCGATCGGCGGCCTCAAGGAGAAGCTTCTCGCGGCGCTGCGTGGTGGCATCAAGACGGTGCTGATCCCGCAGGAAAACGAGAAAGACCTAGCGGAAATTCCGGCCAACATCCGCGAGGGGCTGGAGATTGTCCCGGTGTCCCATGTCGACGAAGTGCTGGCGCGCGCGCTGGTGTCCAAGCCCGAAGCGATCACCTGGACCGAGGAAGATGATCTGGCGGCGCAGCCCAGCGCCGGCCAGGGGCGCGACGGCGATCCCGCTATCCGTCACTAAAAGCCCGGTTTTCGGCGCGTTTATGCCCATGGGGGCAAAAACGCGCCGACGCCGGCTTTTTTGACGCTTTCCCTTTGACACCGCTTGAAAGCTGGGCCTTATTGCCCCGCCTACGCCGCGATTCCTTGACTATCCAACATCTATAAAGGGGGTTCCCAAGGCATGAACAAGCAGGATCTTATCAGCGCGGTCGCTGAAAGCAGCGGTCTCAGCAAGAGCGACGCCAGCAAGGCGGTCGAGGGCGTGTTCGACGCCATCACCGGCGCGCTGAAGAAGGGCGACGAAGTGCGCCTGGTTGGTTTTGGCACTTTCTCCGTGTCGCAGCGCAAGGCTTCGACCGGTCGCAACCCGCGCACCGGCGAGACGATGACGATCAAGGCGTCGTCGCAGCCGAAGTTCAAGGCCGGCAAGGGCCTGAAGGATTCGGTCAACTAAGGATGCAGGCGCGCCCGCTCGGGCGCGTTTACGTCCGATGATCTGCCGGCGTCGCGGTCGGAAGTAGGTTTGCGGGAGAGTGGCGCTGCGGCAGGGGAAACCCGCCCGGCGCATGCATGTCGAAAGGAAGGGGTAGGGGCCGGGGGCCTCTGCCCCTTTTTTCATGGCCTTGTGCGGCGGATCGCGGCGATGACCGGTCCGCTGCCCTCGACCTGCTCCGCCTGCGGGGGTAGGAG
>NZ_NOIW01000166.1:0-7917 GCF_002708645.1 Sphingobium sp. IP1 | reverse complement strand
CATGAAACAGATCGTCATTCCCGCCGCCCTGCTGGGTCTTGCCGCCATGCCCCAGGCCGGCTGGGCCAAGCCGGGCGACCTGTCGGTCGAGGGTGAACTCTCCTACGGGCTCGACGTGGTGCCACCCGACGTGGTCGACAACAGTCCCGATCAGGATCGGATCAAGTCGCTCTTCACCGGCGACGTGGGCCTGGCCTATGATGCCGGCCCGGCGATCCTGCGCGCGTCCGCGGGCGCCCACATCTATCCCTCCGAAGCCGATTATAATCGCTATCCGCTGACCGTCGGCGCGCAGATCGACTGGCCACTCGCGCCCAGGGGGCGGACCAGGCTGCGCTTCCAGCCCAGCTATGAATATGTGCTGGGCGATGATGGCCGGGTGTTCGATCGCGCGCGCATGGATGTGCAGCTCATCCACCGCCACAATCCTGCCCACACCAGCACGGTGCGCCTGCGTTACGGCTATCGCAACCAGAGCGAACAGCGCTTCCAGGGCTATGACCAGAGCGAGTGGCTGGGCGAACTGCGCCATCTCTGGCGGCCGGGCGGCGGCCAGACCCGCATCATGGGGTCGCTATTGGGCCTGCACGCCAATGCCCAGGCCAACCGCTTCAGCTATAATGGCTATGGCACGATGCTGATCGCCCGCACGCCGCTGCGCGAGGGACTGGAAGTCTATGGCCGGCTCTATCTGGTTCATCGCAACTACAAGGCGGCCTTTTCCAACGCCTATCCCTTCAAGCGGGAGGATACGCAATTGCGCCTGACCGGCGGCGTCGAACAGGCGCTGACCCGGCGGATCAACCTGTTCGGCGAGGCCGGCTATGCCAGCAATGATTCCAACGTCCCCACCCGCGATTATAGCGGTTTCGTCGGCCGCATCGGCATCCGCTTCCACTGACAATGGAACTGCGAAGAATATCCGGTCGGGCGCAAGCCCGGCAACGACCGGGCCCCACCCCGCATGCTCACGGGTCCCAGGGATCGTGACGATCATGCCTGATCCAGCGGGTGCATAGCCATTTCTGTCCCGCCATGACCGGCGCGCCCAGATGCACGGCGGCTTCCGCCGCCTGCCCCTGCGCATCGGTGTTGCGGAACAGCAGGGCATCGCCCTTCCGCCCCTTCACCGACAGGCCCAGCCGCGGGAAGATCGTTTCCCCGCCGGCATAGCCTTCGTTGAGATAGATCAGCATCGTCCATGCCCGCTGGTTGCGGACATGGGGCAGGCAATCATGATGCTGCCGATATTGCTGGCCGACGGCATAGCGCAGCAATGTCAGCGGCTCGCCGCCCGACAGCATCGTCCCGCTTGCCACCGCAATCCGCCGGTTGATCGCCTGGATCACCAGATCCTCGCGCGCCGGGCCGAAAATCCCGTCATCCGACGTGCGGATCGGATGCGGCATGGGCCGGCCACTGCGCGGATCGATCACCATTGCCGGTTCCAGCAGCGCCTGGCCTTCGCTGATGACATGATGGCATTCATCGGCCGTCAGGAACTGGCGGAACAGCCGGACATCCCAGCCACCGGCCAGCGCTTCGCCCTCGGGCACGACCACAGGCGCACCGTCCGGGGCCAATGCCATGCGTTCGATCAGCGCTAGTTGCTGCTGCGCGACCGGATCCCCCTGCGCCGCGATCTTCAACCGGGCCAGCGCCTCCGTCCAGTCGACCGGCCCGCCGCTGCCATTGGCGGTCAGCGCGATTTCCATCAGCGCCGCATCGACATGGCCGATCTCGACCGCGCGGCGCAGCAGGCCCCTCGCCCGTTCCAGATCGCGCGCCACGCCATGGCCCGCCAGATGCCAGGTGGCGAGGCAGAAGAGCGCATCGACATCGCCCTGCGACGATGCCTGTTCCAGCCGGGCGACAGCCTGCGCCACTTGGCCGGATGCGGCCAGTTGCCGGGCATGGGAAACGGTGGGGGAAATCATGGCCAAGCAGAAAACGAAAAGGGCCGGAAGTCAATCCGGCCCTCTCGCTTACAGCATGTCGCTGCGATCAGAACTTGGCGACGGCGCCGATATAGCCATAGCGGCCGCGGACGTCGTAGATGCCCGAACCCGCACCCACGCCGGTCAGGCCGAAGGGCGGTGCGCGGTTGCCGATATTGTCGACACCGACATAGATGTTGAACTTTTCGGTCACGTCATAGCCCATACGTGCGTCGTGATAGAAGACGTCGGGATATTTCTTGAGCGAGGCATAGTCCGCATTCTGCGGCGGCAGCCCATTGACCGAGTTATAGTCCTCATAGGTGTTGAGGTACATCTTGTCGATCCAGCGCATCTGATAGCCGATCGTCAGCTTGCCGAACTTCACGTCGCCGTTGAAGTTGACCTGGTTCTTGGGATCGCCCAGTTCTTCCAGGATCTGGTTGCGGAAGCTCGGATCAGCCGGATTGAGATATTCGTTCCGCTTGATCATGCGCGTGTAGACCGTCTTGAAACCAGCCGAACCCCAGCTGAAATCATGACGATAGTTGAGTTCGGCGTTGATGCCTTCCGCGGTCAGCTTCGCATAGTTGAGCGTGGTCTGCTGCAACGAACCCTGAAGCACCTGATAGGCCGCTTCGCCCGACGGACCTTCGGTCGCGCCGTTACGCGTGAACAGGCCGCAGAACGGATTGTCCAGATTGGGTGCGTCATAGCAGGCGTTTAGGATCTGCTGGGCCGACGGCGCGGTGATGACGTCGTCCACCTTGATGTTGAAATAGTCGACCGACAGCGACAGGCCCGGAATCCAGCGGGGCTGCAGAACGCCACCAACAGTCCAGCTGGTCGAGGTTTCTTCCCGCAGATTGGGGTTGCCGCCCGAAATCAGCTCGATCGACGAGGTGTAGACGAAGTCATAGTTGGTCGGCACGCCGGCCGCACGGCAATTGGCCTCGCGATAGGAGGAACCGGTGCCGATGTTGCGCAGCGAGCAGGGATCGTTCGGCGCAGGCGCGAAATTCTGGCTCTGCTCCGAATAGAGATCGACGACGTTGGGCGCTCGGATCGCCTTGTTGTAGGTGCCGCGGAAGCGGATGTCCTGAACCGGGGTCCAGGTCAGTTCCGTGCCCCAGGTGTAGACGGTGCCGGTCGCGCCCTTATAGTCGGACACGCGGCCCGAGGCATTGGCGGTCAGTTCCTTGAAGAAGGGAACATCCTTCAGGATCGGCACGCTGATTTCGCCGTACAGCTCCTTCACTTCGAACGCCGGGGCGCGGAAGGTCGGGATCGCGTTGTAGAAGGCGTAGCCCTGCTGGGTCAGCTCATCCAGGTCATAATAGACCTTCTCGCGGCGATATTCGCCACCGACCGAGAAGCCGACCGGGCCGCCGGGCAGTTCGAACCAGGCGCTGGTGTCGCCCGCCACGAAGCCGGATGCCACGAACTGCTTGATCTTGCCGGTCGCGACCGTGTCCATCAGCACATAGTTGCGCGCAGCCTGCGAGACCGAGCCCTGGCCGAAGGGATTGATCGGAACGCATGCCGCAATGTCGGCGGCCAGGATGGCCGCATCCGCGCCATAGTCGACCGTACCGGTCGGATTCAGCTTCGAACGGCAGACGATGTTGCCAGCGGCGTCGCGGGTGGTGTCGATACCCAGGAGGTAGCGCTGGACGTTGACATTGCCCTTGACGACATTCTTCTCGCGATGCTCGCCATAGTTGACGGACAGTTCGTAGTTCCAGTCGTCGTTGAAGTCGCCGCGGACACCGACGACGGCGCGATAGGTTTCACGACGGATGGCTTCGTCACGAATGCCGAAATCGACCCAGTTGCGACGCAGGTTGAACCGGAACGTGCCGGCGTTGATCGCGGCGCGCTGCGCGTCGAGCTGCGCCGCCGTCAGGGCTGCGCCGCCGTCAGGGCTGCGCCGGTATTGGCGTTGACGGTCGTCGCCAGCAATTGCTGGGTCAGGAGCGTGCGGGCCTGGTCCGACAGGAACGGATTGTCGAGACGGATGCGTTCGCGGCCGCCCGGATCGCCCAGCGTCGTGCCCTGCGAGAAGAAGGGACCGCTCTGCGAGCCATAGGCATCGGCCCGGACATATTTCGCTTCCCAGAAGGGCACGAAGGACGGGCTGAACTCATAATGGCCCATCAGGTTGACCGAAATGCGTTCCAGATTGGGGCTCAGCGCCAGCAGCTTGCCTTCACGGCTGTTCGTGCCGTTGCCGCCGACATAATTGCCGTTGGGGCCCAGGCCGATGCGTTCACCGGTCTGCGGCACCAGCGTGCCGTCGGGCTGGAACAGCATGTTGCAGACAAAGGCCGCGCCTACCGCATCACGACCGCAGGCCGCGTTGCCGGCGCTCTGGAAGATGCCGGTCTGGCCGCCCAGCGAGATGGTGGCCGAACGCACGTCGCGGAAGAACTGGCGGTCGAACACGCCGTCCGAACCGTTGGCGGTGCCGGCCGGGTCGGTGTCGACGACGATGAACGCATCATTCTGGCGCATGGTCGGACGGTTGGAACCGTAGAAATCGTCCGACTGGGCATATTCGACGTTGATCGCGATATTGCCGCGGCCATCGGCGAAATTCTTGCCCGCCAGGATCGAAGCATAGCGGTTGCCGGCGTCGCCATATTTGCTCGCGCCATTCTGGCCGCGCACCTGGACGCCTTCATAGTCCTGCTTCAGCACGAAGTTGACCACACCGGCGATCGCGTCCGAACCATAGACCGACGATGCACCGCCGGTCATCACGTCGACGCGCTCGATCAGGTCGGTCGGGAAGGTGTTGGTGTCGGGCGACACGCCGTTCGACAGGACGTCGGAACCGACATGGCGGCGACCATTGACCAGCACCAGCGTGCGCTGCGTGCCCAAGCCGTAAAGGTCGAGCAGATTGAGGCCGCGCGTGCCCAGGAAGCGCGTCGAGTTCTGCTGGCTGAAGGTGCTGCGCAGCTGCGGCAGCTCGTTCAGCGTATCACCGACCGACAGCTGCCCCGTCTCGAAGAATTGCTCGCCCGAAATGGTGGTGATCGGCGCATTGGCTTCCAGATTCGGACGACGAATGCGCGAACCGGTCACGACGATCGACGACGCGACCTCCCCGGTCGCTTCCGGATTGCGATCGGCTTCGGTCGTCTGCGGCGTGGCGCTGCTCCCTTGCGCCATGGCCCCCGTTGCAAAGGCGAAACTGCCCGCCAGGGCAGTAAATGTCAGAAAGCTATATTTTTTCACGAAGCTTCAGTCCCTGTTCAGAAGGACGCGGGCCCTCTCCCGCGCCGCTGCACACAGGGTGCCCCAACTGGGACGCAAGACAAGCGATATTGTAATATCCTTGTCACACATTGAAATTTTCGTGAAACATGTGACCGTCGTGCAACAGCATGACGCGCAACAAAATGTCACGCTCGCGCCCCACCGATGAGCACGTAAGTCATTATGATTTAAGGAAAATGGTGCACCCGACGGGATTCGAACCCATGGCCCTCAGATTAGGAATCTGATGCTCTATCCTGCTGAGCTACGGGTGCACGCAGCGCCGGCTCTATTATGCGCGGCGCGCGCGGTCAATTCTTCGCTTCGGGCGGAATCACCGGAAAGGGCAGTTGGGCGACATTGATGCCTTCCTCGGCCAGCGCCTTGGCCTCGGCCGGGGCGACCTCGCCATGGATGCTGCCCTTGTCCTGCTCGCCATAATGCATGGCCCGCGCCTGCTCGGCAAAGCCGCGCCCGACCCAGGTGGAGCCTTCCAGCACCTTCTTCTGTGCGTCCACCAGCGCCTCGACCAGCGCGCGCATCTTCGCCTCGTCCGGCCCGGCCGCGACCGGCGCCGTCTCCGCTTCGCCCGCCGACTGGTGCTGGACGATCTCGCGGCGCTGGTTGCCCTTGGCCGCAACCGCCGGCGCCATCAGCGCCTTGCCGATGCGCGTGTCCCCGCACAGCGGACAGGCGAGCAGGCCGCGCGCCTTCTGGTCCGCATAGTCTGCGCTGGAGCCGAACCAAGCCTCGAAGACATGGCCCTGGCCCTCGCACTTAAGGTCGAAAACGATCACCTGATCTCAACATCCTGCGGTATCACGCGCCGATTGGCGATGGCGGGCACCCGCCTGCGCACCGCCTCTACGCGGGTCAGGTCGAGATCGGCAAGGGCCAGCCCCGCGCCCTCGCCCATGTCCAGCAGCACATCGCCCCATGGATCGACCACCAGACTATGACCATAGGTGGTGCGCCCGTCCTGATGCGCGCCCGCCTGTGCGGCGGCGATCAGGAAACAGCCCGCCTCGATCGCGCGGGCGCGCAGCAGCACATGCCAGTGCGCCTGCCCGGTCGGCACAGTGAAGGCCGCCGGCGCCAGCAGCACCGTCGCCCCCGCATTGGTGAGCGCACGGTAGAGATCGGGAAAGCGCATGTCGTAGCAGATGGAAAAGCCCATCCGTGCCCAGGGCGTATCGACCGCCACCACGCTTGTCCCCGGCCCGTAGACCGAGGATTCGCGCCAACTCTCGCCCGATGCCAGGTCGACGTCGAACAGATGAATCTTGTCGTAGCGCGCCCTTATTTCGCCCTGATCGTCGATCATGAAGCTGCGATTGGCCCAGCGCCCGTCGCTGCGCGCATCCTTGAGCGGCAGCGACCCGATATGGACCCACAGCCGCTCGCGCGCTGCCGCCTCGCGCACCGCGGCCAGCACGATATCGTCCGCCTCGCTACGCAGCGTTTCCGCGGCGCGCTTGCGATCGCGGTCCAGATAGCCCGCCATTTCCGGAGTGAAGAGCATGTCCGCCCCCTCCCCCTTGGCGCGCGCCGCAGCCTCCTCAATCGCGGCGGCATTGGCGGCCGGATCGATCCCGGTCGTCATCTGGAAGATCGCGGCGCGCATCGGGCTTACAGCCCCAGCAGCGGGTCTAGCTTGCCCTCGCGGTTCAGCGCAGCAAGGTCGTCGCTGCCGCCGATATGCTGGCCGTCGATGAAGATCTGCGGCACGGTGGTGCGTCCGGGCGCCCGCTCCAGCATTTCCTCGCGCCTGGGGCCGCCCAGCGAGATATCATATTCCTCGAAGGCAACACCCTTGCCCTCCAGCAGTGCCTTGGCCCGCGCGCAATAGCCGCACCAGTCCTTGGTATAGATTTCGACCTTTGCCATTATCTCGGTAAAACTCCTTTGCCCCGAAATTGGGGGGAATGCGCACTTTGTCAATCGTCACCGGTTCTGGGCAGGGCCCGCGCCCAGCACAGCAGATGCACCTCCCGCGCACCGCCGGCCTTCAACAGCTTCGCGCAGGCCGCCGCCGTCGCCCCGCTGGTATGGACATCGTCGACCAGCCATATCACCCGTCCCGCCAGCCCATGGCCTTGCCCCAACGCAAATGCGCCACGCACCGCTTTTTCCCGCTGCTTCGGGTTCATCCCCCGCAGCCGCTGCGTCCGCTTCACCCGACGCAAGCCATGCTTGTCCACCGCCAGCCCGGTCAGCCGCCCCAGATGATCGGCGATCAGCGCCGCCTGGTTGAAGCCGCGCCCCCACAGCCGCCAGCGATGCAGCGGCACCGGCACGATCAGCGCGTCCTCCATCTCCGGCCGCACATGGCGCAGCATCTGCCCCGCCACCAGCCGGGCCAGGCCGATCCGCCGCCCATATTTCAATCGCAGCGCCACGGTCCGCGCGACATCGCCATAGGCCAGCACCGCCCGCGCGCTGTCGAACGGCGGCGGATTGGCCAGGCAGGCGCCACAGGCCGCGCCCTCGCCCATCTCATGCTCGAACGGCAGTCCGCAGCGCGCGCAGCAGGGAGGCCCCAGAAACCGCATCCCGCTCCAGCAATCGAGGCAGAAACCATGATCCGCGCCGACGATCGCGCCGCATCCGGGGCAGCGGGGCGGAAGGGCATAATCCATGACCGGACGCATCACGGTCTTGAGAAGCGGGACCAGCGACATCATCTGCCTTGTCCCCGCTTCGTCCCCGATTTTTT